>CAZWXM010000008.1:4687-24505 GCA_964637855.1 uncultured Candidatus Saccharibacteria bacterium
GTATTTTACAAAGAACTCAGAAGTTGATTGTTTACATGACTGAGATTGAAGTTAAGCAAACCATAGACATTGAAACTTTAGTACCTGTGGTATTAACTGATAGTGAACATGTTTTGATTTCAAATAACTTACAAGCTGAGTTGGACCAAAAATTAGGGACAATTAAGAATCTTGAGCTCGAAGTTCAAGATGAAAATATTTTAGCCAAAGTCGCTTTCGTTAAAGTTCAGATTGATGAGCTAATGATTAATACCTCAACCACCTCAGTCGACTTTGTCACTTTTGAAACCAATGCTAAAGAGGTGTTAACTATGATTAATGATGTGATTGCCACACTGGAACAACATCTAAATGTTAAAGCTGAAGATTTCAAACCAGAAGAAATAGAAACCGATGAGGCTACTAGTAGTGAAGCGGTGATTGATGAGACCGAACAAGCTACAACCAGTGAAGCTGTAGAGGGAATTTAGAGATTAATCCTCGCGAACGCTCAAAATATATTTTGAGGACAAGCAATAGATTAATTAATAAAAAGGCGGCACCGTAGGTGCCGCCTTTTTATCTAGTTGGTTTGGTAATTTTGGAGAATTCTAATTAAGAAAGGCGTTAAGGTTTCAGAGAAAACTTTAGCGCGGTGGGGGAGATTACCTTCCACTTGTTGAGCCAGAGTCAAACCGGTTTCTTCCTCAAGGGTTCTTTCTACATGAGATAGGGTAATAGCTCTTAAACTCCTTTCTCCGTCAACTTCATCATCGCCACGAGTCACGATAATTCCGATGACATCACCGGCTTCATTTAGGACTGGACCACCAGAGGCTCCTTCCGCTCCTACCGCGCTACCGCGAATCGAAAATACATCAGCATAGTTAGAACCAAAGGTGTAAAGCTCTGAGACCGTGGTGGTGGCTTTTTGGGGAACTAAATCAGCACTAGGACCATTCTTCATTAAATTGTCGGCTGGGTAACCAGCAGCCACCACCAAAGCATTCTGGGTTGAGATTGGTAATAAATCCGTATCAAAACTAAGAGCTGGGAATTTAGCTGGTAGCGGAGAGTCATCAATACTAGCGCTTACATAGAGTAAGGCGTAATCACGTTCCCCGGTGCCGGTTGGATGAGCGTCAGTTATGACGGTTGAATTACTCTGAATCCAAGCTGGTGGTAAATAAAGTAGTTCGGCTTGGTATTTGGGAGCGGCTGGGTTTCCATTACGAACGATACACTCAGTTTCACCAAAAGTATCGGTTTCTTCTAGCATTAAAAATTGAGCCACGTGAGCGTTGGTCATAATTACTCCGTCTGGGTCAATGAAAAAGCCGGTGCCAGTGGTAGTACGAATGTATTCAGAGGTAGTGAAAGTACAGAAGATATTAACAATGGCTTCCAGGGGATCATTAGTCGTTGCCCCGGTTAAACTAACCGCGCTAGTAATCGCCGCTTGTTGATATTCAGTGCTGCGTAAAAGAATATCAGGAATAGCTCGTCCAATTAAGCTCGGTAGATTAGATAATTTATCACCGAGGGTTTCGGAATCTTCAAGCGGGACATTTTCCTCGGGGAGAAAGTAGTCGTTGATTTGGTCGGCTAAAGTATTGGTAAAGGCTAAATAACCAGACAGAATGGCAATAATGATTTCTTTCAGGAAGTGCATATATGGCACAGTATAACACTTAACCGTAAAGTATCGGTTAGTGTAAACAATAAAAGCTTTACACTTTATTCTTGATAACTATAATTAAATTATGTCTAAAGTTTGGACAAACTTAAATATAATTATTCTGGTCGCTCTGGCCAGAAAGTTTTTTCGTTTGTCGATTTAGCATAAATTTCAAAAATAAAATGAAATAAGTTGAGTCCGGCAAACGTCGGATTTTTTTGTTCTTTAATTATAAGGAGATAAACATGCTGAACGCCTTAGATTTAGCACAAGTAGCAATTCGCTCTTGTGATTGTAATGTTGCACCCGGCCATAGTCGGTGTAAAAAGAAGATTACTAATGGTTCTTGCCTTGGCCAGGATACGGGAGAATGTGAATCAAGACGAATGAAACAATCTTTAAGTAGCCTAAATACCAAATCTCGCAGCGGAATTTTAGTGGTTTGCACCAAGTTATTTAATCCTTAAAAAAAAGACCCCGAGCGGGGTCTTTTTCTTAGCCGGAGCTAAGGATTAAAGTTCAAGTCTACCGAAAGCGATGATTTTGTTGCTCATCTCACAATAACCTATTTATCGCACGCTCCGACGTCCGCCTCTTACTATAAGCACTTAATCCCCACGAATGCTCAAAATAGGTTATTGTGAGAGGCATAGGATTTTAAAGTTGACTACGTAAAAATACATTGCCGCAATAAGTTATACTCTCATATATGTATCAAGGCTTAACCACAAATCAAGTCCAGACTCTGCAAAAACAATTTGGTAAGAATGAGTTACCACAGCCGAAATGGCGGTTTTTAAAATTATTTGCTCGTCAGTTCAAAAGTATTTTTATTATTCTCCTCCTACTAGCCTCAGTAATTACCTATGCGCTCGGGGAACCCTTTGACGCCAGTTTTATCCTCCTTTTTGTTTTGTTAGGAATTGGGCTCAGTCTTTTTCAAGAATATAAATCAAACTCAGCGGCAGATAAACTTCAATCATATTTAGTAAAGACGATAACGGTGCGGCGTAATGATAAAGACGAGGAAATTTTAGTTGCTGAATTAGTGCCGGGTGATATTTTAAAACTTGAGTCTGGTGAAATAGTGCCAGCTGACGCTGTACTTCGTTATGCTCAAGGGCTGCAGGTAGATGAAACTGCTTTTACCGGGGAAAGTATTTTAGTCTCAAAAGTAGCCACAAATGAAAGTGACATACCTGAAAACGCTAAATTACTCCAAGGGACGGTTATCGTACGAGGACTAGCCTTTGCGGAAGTAACAGCTACCGGTGCTAATACACGTCTGGCCCAAATCGCCCACACCGCTTCGACGGTTGAGAGTGTTAGCGAACTCACAAAGGGGGTTGATCGTATTAGTACGTTTATTTTACGGACCACCCTAACCACCCTTATCTTTGTGGTGCTAGCAAATGTGATTATTGAAGGGGCTGAAGCCGATATTCCGCACCTGCTTATTTTTGCCATTGCACTCGCGGTTTCAGTTATTCCTGAAGCTTTGCCACTGGTCATTACTTTCTCACTTTCGCACGGGGCTCTTAAGCTGGCTAAAAATCATGTGATTGTCAAACGGCTTTCGGCTGTGCAAGACCTTGGTTCAATTGAACTTCTCTGTACTGATAAAACGGGGACTATTACTGAGAATAAGTTGGTCTATCAAAATGAATACCTCATCCCTGAATGCCCTTGGCATCCGTTAGTTTTATCTAGACTCACGGCTCACGACCTAAATGAACGCCATCCCGAACCTTTCGATCGAGGTACAGAGGAAGCTTTAGGAGAAGAAGATAAAGCGATTATCGCTAAATATGCACTGATTGAAGAAGAACCTTTTGACCCAGCTCTGCGTAGTAACGGTGCTCGCGTGCGTCATGAGGATGGTAGCGAATTACACATTCGTCGCGGTAGTCCAGAATACTTTATTACCCAAGGCTTAGTTAGTCGTGAAAGAATTGGACAATGGCTTGAAGCTGAGGAATATAAGGGTCATCGTGTTCTTGGTGTGAGTTATGACACTGGCAGTGGACAACAGTTTGGTGGTTTTATTTCTTTTGCGGACAAACTCAAACAATCGACCGCCAACACACTTAAACAAGCAAAAGAATTGAATGTGGCGGTGACCATCATCACTGGCGATTCACGCATAGTTGCAGAAGCGATTGGTCGCGAGGTTGAGTTGGTGACACAATCTGAACAAGTAATTGAAGCCAGTGCCTTCTTTGCTCTACCGATTGAAGAGCAATACAAATTGATTGGGGAGATTAGAGTATTTGCGCGTACTACTCCCGAACAGAAACTTTCCCTGATTACTCTGCTTAAAGAGCGATATACAGTTGGTTTCTTGGGCGAAGGTATTAACGACGCTACCGCTCTTAAAGCGGCGAGTGTATCGCTCGTCGTTCAATCAGCTTCTGATGTGGCCAGAGAGACGGCTGATATTATTCTTCTAAAATCCGACCTACATGTAATTATTGAAGGGATTCGGCTTGGTCGGGAGACTCACGCCAACACGCTTAAATATATTAGAGCTACTCTGGTTTCAAACTTCGGTAATTTTTATGCGGTAGCGGTTGGTTCATTGTTTGTTACTTTTCTACCCATGCTGCCTAAGCAACTGCTCCTCCTCAATCTACTGTCTGATTTTCCAATGATGGCGATTGCCTTTGATCGGGTGAACAAAAATGAAGTTACCCGTCCCCAAAAGTATGATTTTCGTTCACTCTATATCATCTTTATAACTCTTGGTTTGGTCAGTACTTTTTTTGATTTTATGTGGTTTGGCATTTTCTTCCAAGAGGGCCCAGCGGTATTGCAAACCAATTGGTTCATGGCGAGTGTAATAACGGAAATTGCACTATTGTTCTCGATACGCTCCATGTTACCGATTGAAAAGGCGGGATTACCAGCTCCTGTAATTATCTGGCTTTCTGGTTTTGCCTTTATAGCAACGATTGCTTTGCCAATGATTCCGCTGACGGCTCATTACTTTGAGTTTATAACACCTAGCTTGGGTGACCTTGGTTTAATTATTTCATTAACCTTTTTGTATTTGATTGTGAGTGAAATGGTGAAGCGACCGGTAGCCCGCTTTCTTAAGATGAGTTAAATTGCAGTTTAAAAAAAGACCCTAAGAGGGTCTTTTTATTTGTGGCTGATATAATAAATCTATATGGATTTTAATAAACTACAAGAAAAAATCGTTGCTAATGCAGAAAGATATGGAAAAGATTTTGATATAGAGATTGATAAGGAATTCTCTTTGCTTAAACTTTACGAAGAAATGGGGGAATACACGCAGGCAATTTTAATACATAATAAAAAATCTCGTCCCGAAAAACATTTACCTTTTGAAGAATCCAAGGCTGAAGTGGCTAAAGAATTAGCAGATGTGTTTGGTATGTTAATTGTAAATGCTCACGTTTTAGATATAGATTTACTAGCTGCATTGAAGGAGAAGTGGATTAAGGACTAAAAGATATAAAGGAATCGGTCACGAATAAATTTTATCCGAAAATTTTTCTCGACCCCAACTCGTTCGTTCGCGGGCTCACATTACTCCGTCTTTCGATTTCTCACAAAAATACCGAAAAGGCATTATTTTCACTCCGCACAGCAACAACAGAAAAACCGCCCTTACGGACGGTCTTTCATGTTGTCTGTGCGGGTGAGAGGAATCGAACCCCCGACTACTGCTTGGAAGGCAGTCGTTTTACCACTAAACCACACCCGCAACTTATATATGATTTTGAAACCACTTGTCTCAAAGTCCAACGATTCTAGCATATTAAGGCGATTATTCAATTATCTCCAGCTCGCCGCCAGCATATTCTCCCTTGGAGGTCGAATCTGCTGAGGCGCCTGGATATTTTCACAATAGTCGGCTTTTAGCCTCCTTTGTTCAAACAAAGCAAAAGCCCCAGGCTGTGGGACTTTTACTTTTTGTGGTGGGAGATGTTTTGCATCTCCACATAGCGATTATTACCTCCGCTACTTATAAATTATATCACAATGATTAAACAAAATAAAAAACACTAAGTAAATATACTTAGTGTTTATTATTTTAAATAGGAGGCCTACTTAACTGCGTCCTTCAGAGCTTTAGCAGCTCGGAACTTTGGAACTCGCATAGCTGGAACCTTTACAGTTTCTCCAGTACGTGGGTTACGGGCTTCACGGGCAGCGCGCATTTTGGCTTCGAAAATACCAAAACCAGCAACTGATACTTGTGTACCATCCTTCATGGCTGCTTCAATGCTTCCAAACACAGCGTCAACTGCGCGTTCTGCGTCAGCTTTTGTTGTGTCGAGTACTTCGTGCACTTTGCTGATGATATCTGCTTTATTCATAGTTCAGAATTTTATTCTAAGAGCGGTTAAATTTTGTGTTTAATTGTGACTCAAACACGGTGCCTGTTTAAATGGCTTGAAAACATTATATATCAACGTATTTATGCTGCAACGACTACACAAGCTTATTTTGTGTGGTGTAATGTTTTTTAGGGTTTTTTAGGTTTGGGTAATTTTTAAAAAACCGCCCGGCAAAAATATTTTTGCCGGGCGGTTTTTATTTTTATCGAGCGTAACTTATCACTCTAGTTTCGCGTATCACGTGAACTTTAATTTCACCTGGATAACGAAGCTGGGCCTCAATGGTCGTGGCAATGGTACGAGCTAGTTGATTGGTTTCTAACTCATTTAGAGTAGAAGGGTTAACCAATACTCTGATTTCACGGCCAGCGGCAATGGCAAAGGCTTTTTCCACCCCAACTAAACTAGTGGCAATATTTTCTAGTTCAGATAAACGTTTGATATAGTTTTCGATTGAATCACGACGGGCACCTGGTCGGCCACCAGAGATAGCGTCAGCCACTTGAACAATAATAGATTCTGGAGTTTCATAAGGATACTCTTCATGGTGAGCCCGCATCGCCAAAATAACTTTATTATCGACGTTGTATTTTTCGAGAATTCTAATTCCGATTTCAACGTGAGTACCAGCTACCTCATGGCTAACGGTTTTACCAATATCATGTAGGAGAGCGCCGGCTCGAGCGACAGCTACATCAGCTCCAACTTCGGTGGCGATGATTCCAGCCATGTGAGCCATTTCTACTGAGTGCCAAAGTACATTTTGTCCATAACTAGTACGGAAATGTAGGCGACCAAGAATAGTGATTAGGTCAGGATGAAGATTGGGTACATTGGCTTCATAGGCCGCTTTATCACCCATAGAGCGGACAATTTTAGCCACTTCAGCGCGGGCTTTCTCCACCTCCTCCTCAATTTTAGCTGGTTGAATGCGGCCATCTTTAACTAGATTTTCCAAGGCGACGCGAGCAATTTCACGTCGAATTGGATCAAAGGATGATAGAACAATTTGACCAGGGGCCTCGTCAATTAAAACATCAACTCCCGTTGCTCGTTCAAATGCTCGAACATTTCGTCCTTCTTTACCGATTACTTTACCTTTGATTTCATCATTAGGAATTTCTACCGTCGCCGTCATTAAATTAGGAGACATGGTGTTACCAACGCGATGAATCGCGGCTAGTAACAAATTTTGCGCTTTAACTTCATATTGTTCGGCTCCTAAACGCTCAACCTTTTCGATGCGGGTTCTGATGTCGCCTTCGTATTCTTGCTCAACTTTTTTGATGATATGTTCCAAGGCTTCATCCTTTGTCATGTTGGCAACAGTTTCCATCTTGGTTTCAATTTCTAGGACTCTTTGGTCGAGTTGAGCCTTAATTGATTTAATCTGGTCAACTTTTTGTTGGAGGGATTCTTTTTGAGAATCGATATCCATTTGGCGACCGTCAAGAATTTCCTCACGTTTTGATAAACGCTCTTCTTTTTGTTCTAATTTTTCTTCTAAATGCTTACGCTCTGCTTTGGCTTCCTTTTCGATATTTTCGGCTTTGGCTTCAGCTTCTTCAACAACGGCCAAGGCTCTTTTTTCAGCTTCAATTTCTTTCTCCTGCAGTCTGATTTCGATTGAATTCTTCTTTGACTGAGCGTGCAGGTAGCGCACAAAATATCCAGCTCCAATACCGATAAACAAAGCCCCCGCAATCATGGCTGTAAAAACTATGGGTGGCATGGTCTATTTATTAATTATTCGTAACAGTTCACAGTGAACTGTACTAGAGAAATTATGGTTTGTAAATCAAAAGGGCCGCCCTTTGGGCGGCCCTTTTGATTTAGTAATTTAAGACTATCTATACACTTTGTCGACAATTCCGTAAGTCAGCGCTTCTTCTGCATCCATGAAGAAGTCACGGTCCACATCTTTGTTAATTTTTTCCAGTTTTTGACCAGTGGCTTTAGCTAACATTTTGTTCAAACGAGTTCTCGTTCGAAGAATATGATTGGCGGTGATTTCAATATCAGAAGCTTGTCCATAAGCACCACCACTTGGTTGATGAATCATAACTTCGGCGTTGGGCAGGATAAAACGTTTACCCTTTTCTCCTTGCGATAGAATCAATGAACCCATAGAAGCGGCCAGACCAACACAAACTGTCGCTACGTTTGGTTTGATGTGGTTCATGGTATCTATAATTGATAAGCCAGCAGTTACGCTTCCACCAGGTGAGTTTACATAAAGATAAATATCTTTTTTTGGATCATCAGCCTCTAGGAATAGTAGTTGGGCGACGATTAGATTAGCCATGTAATCTTCTACTTGTCCGGTCACAAAGATAATCCGCTCTTTCAGTAGGCGAGAGTAGATGTCAAAAGCTCGTTCACCCCCTTGAGTCTTTTCGATTACCATCGGTACCAATTGGCTCATTTCGGTCGTTGTTTTTTCAGATTTCATAATAATGTTTCAAAATTCAAATTTTAATACCTAGTCATCGTACCAAAATTGGCGGAAAAGCAAAGCGGCGGGGATTCCTTTAGGAATCCCCGCCGCTTTTAATTTAAAATTATTTTGCTTCTAGGAGCTGCATGACTTTTTCATTGGTCAAAACAGAAGCTACATAAAGGCGTACTCGATGCTCATCGGCGTCTTTAAAGCGGTTTAGTAGTTCTTGAGTTTGAGCATTTAACTCTTCCATATCTGGAGTTACTGTTTCAGCTTTAGCAATTTCGTTAAGAATTAGTTGTAGTTTAGCTCGCTTCTCGGCGGCGGGTACCCATTCGGCTGTTAGCTCGGCCTCAGTCTTTTTAATGTGAGCCAAATAATCTTCAAGCTTTAAGTCAGAACGGTTTAAATCGTCACGCATCTGCGCCATCATTTGGTTGATTTCAGAATCAATCAAAATTTTTGGTAGAGCTAACTCTGTCGCTTCGATAATTTTGTCAGTGATTTCGGCTCGGTGTTTAGCTGAATTGTTGGTTTTCTTTTCAATCTCTAGGTGTTCACGTAGTTTAGTTTTGAAATCGGTAACTGTTTCAAATTGCCCAGGTTGACCCAATGTTTTTACATATTCATCAGTTAGTTCTGGTAGAGGCTTTTCGGTTTTTTCAGTTTCAGGTTCAACCTCTTCCTCAGTCGCACTTTCATCAGTACTTTTTTGGGCCAGCTCCTGCATTCGTTCGTAGGCTCGCTTTTGCTTTTGAATTTCCTTAATTTTTTCTTCTAGTTCAGCTTCAGTAAGTTCGTCTGACTCACGATTTTTATTTAGTTCTTTAGCGATAGCAGAGTAATCGGGTAGGCTAAATTTAGGAATTACCGCCACGATAGCTGTAAAAGCTAGAGGGTTGCCCGGGGCTAATTTAGTTACTTCAATTTGCGGATGACCAATAGCCGCGATTTCATGTTCTTCAATAATATGTGGGTATGAATGAGCAATGGCTCGTTCGGCCATTTCGCCTAAGATACGCATTTCGCCTAGGTGCTTTTCTAGAATAGGAGTTGGAATATGACCCTTGCGGAAACCAGCTAACTCAACTTCCTTACCTAAAGAAACCAGGGCGGCCTTACGTTCGCTCTCAACTTCTATATAAGGTAATTCACCAGAAATTTTTATTTGTGAATCTGGTAACTCCTCAATAGTAAAAGCCTGCTTAAAATCTACAGAATGTGAATGTGACATAGTGTCGCTCAGTGTACGAAACTATAAAAAAAATGCAAATTATTCGTTTAATTAGGTTTATAAAAAATCGGGCGGTTCACTTTGTGAACCGCCCGGTTTTTCCATTCGTAATTTAGTTCGTGGTGGTCTCGGTTTGTAATTCTGCGTCGATAGCTTCTAGTTCAGCATCTAGAGAATCTAGATTAGTGGCTTCAAGATCAGCTTCGATAGCGGTAAGTTCGTCTGAAGTACTAACGGCTTGCATAGTTTCGACTTGGGCTTCGGCTGTCGTGCTTTCCGGCTCGTTATTTTGTTCGGCTGTTGGTCGTTCGGCAACTGGCATAACCACTGGGGCTTCAGTATTCATCGTATTGAACCAGTAATACATACCACCAAGAATGATAACGAGAAGAATGGTTAATATCAGTAAGATTGGACTATTAACCACCGTGGCTGCTTCAGTCGTTTCCATTTTAAGGCCAGAGTTTTCAGGCATTTTCATTGCTTCGCCTTCAAAATTTGGGGTATGGACTTCATTTTTTTCAGGATTCATAAGTTTAATTATTTTAAATTAATTAGTCGGTGCTGGCTCAGTCTTTACTGCCTCATCAACACCATTATTGGTTTCTTGGTAGTCTGCCATTGCTGTCTTTAAAGCTGCTACCGTTGCTCTTAGTTCTGCTCGAGCGGTTAGGATATGATCATGAATTTTCTGATAGGTCTCTTTCACACTTATCCAATTGGCTTTAACATCTTCTGAACCAATCGCACTATTTACCGCCTCATCAATATTATCAATTTCTGCTAAAGCAGCGTCAATTGACATTTGGGCTGAGGCCAAGGCCGTCTCAGCCTCTTCAGTATTAACTCCTAGTTCATTTAGTTTTTCAATCCGGGACTCAATCCGATCAGTGATATTTTGTAGTCTAGCTAAGACAGCTTCCATTCGGTTGCTCATATTAGCGGCCAGGTTGGTGATACGAGCTTGGGCTCTGGCCTCAAGTTGCGCCCGGCGTTCTTCTATATTGGTTTTAACTTCCTCACGTTGATCTTGAATTTGTTGTTGTCTCTCAGTGGCTGTTTGTTCTAGTTCCAATTTTCGTTCCTCCATTTGGGCTTTTCTGTCTTGAATCGAAGCTTCTATTTCGGCGGGAGTTCTTTTTGGTGTAGTAGTTGACTCTTGGGCCAAGGCCAGCGCGGCTCCAGCAAACAGCACTAACATCACCAAATGAGTAATAATAATATTTTTAAGGGCTTTCATGATTGAGTCGTCTTACAATTAATAGTTTGTATCTTAAAAGTATAGCCCCGTTGAGGATTTTTCCTCAACGGGGCTATACACAGTCGTTAGATTAAGCTTTATTTACTGGTTTTATAAGTCTCACAGCTTTTAGTGAAAGCCGCTTTAGCAGTATCAGCACCTGACCATTCACCAACGGTTACTTCTTTGTTCTGAACTTTTTTGTAGGTCTCAAAGAAATGAGTCATTTCTTTAATGAAATGTTTATTAAGGTCAGCTAAGTCTTTAATATCATCAAATCGAGGATCATCAACTGGGACAGCTACCACTTTATCGTCGCGCTCGCCACCATCTATCATTTTCATGATAGCCACTGGGCGAGCTTTGACCAAAATACCGGGTGCTAAGGGGTGAGTAGTTAGCATCACCACGTCTAGTGCATCACCATCATCAAATAAAGTTTGGGGTACAAAACCATAATCAAATGGATAGTCTTGGGCTGTATGCATGACTCGGTCGAGAGCGATGATGCCAGTTTCCTTATCAATTTCGTATTTGTTTTTAGAAAACTTTGGAATTTCGATAATAACATTCATTTCATCGGCTGTTCCAGCTGGGATATCGTGTAGTAAATTCATATTTATATATAACTAAGTTAAGTTTGAATATCCTAACTTGTTTGTGCGGAAATGTAAAAAGGCGCCGCTTTTAAAGCGGCGCCTTTTTCTCCAGGAAATAATTATTTTATTAAGCTTTTTCTACAATTTCCGAATCAGTAGCTGGAGCTAATTCCGCTTCAGCTTCTTCTGGAGTATCAATTTCGTTCTCTTCGTCTCCATCTTCTGTCAGGTCTCGATCACCAGTTTCCTCCTCAGCTTCTAAGATTTCTTCGATGTCTGGTTTAGTGGTAGTAGCATCTTCATTTTCTAGAACATCATCGTCGGCCCCTACTTCTGAATCAATCGGAGCTTCAATTTCAACCTTACCATCAGCATCGGCTTCAGCTAAATCCTCGCCAGTGTTAGCTGATACGATATCAATTTTCCAACCAGTAAGCTTAGCTGCTAACCGAACGTTTTGCCCGCCGCGTCCAATCGCTAATGATTGTTGGTCGCTAGCTACTTCAGCTACAGCGTGTCCACGAGTACCAGTTTCTTCATTAGGTTCTTCAACGATTCTTACTTCTAGCACCTGAGCAGGTGAAAGGGAATCTTCAATAAACTCAATGATATTTGGTGACCATTCGATAATATCGATTTTTTCACCCCCTAATTCACTCATAACAGTTGAAACTCGAACTCCTCGTTGTCCCACTAGTGAACCAACTGGATCAAGGTGTTCGTCTACGGCATTAATAGCAATTTTAGTTCGAGCACCTGCTTCGCGAGCAACGGCTTTAACTTCCACTGCTCCTGATTGTAGCTCGGGTGCTTCAATCGCAAATAGCGAGACTAAGAAATCTGGGTGTGAACGTGATAGCTTTAAGAAGATTCCTCGCGGAGTTTCCTCAACCGCTAGTAAAATAGCGCGAATTCGCTCACCAGCCTTGAATCGTTCACCAGGAATTTGTTCCTCGTAAGGCATGATGGCAGTAACTCGGCCCAAATCTACATATAAATTTCCGCGTTCAAATCGTTGGACTTGCCCCAAGACGATATCTCCAGCTTTTTGTCCGAATTCAGCTAAAGCTGACTCTTTTTCAGCTTCACGAATTTTTTGCATGATAACTTGTTTAGCAGTTTGAGCCGCAATTCGACCAAAATCATCTTTTGGTTCTAGAGGAAAGACCAATTCATCACCAATTTGCACGTCTTTTTTAATCATCCGTGCGGTATTAATCATGATGTGCTTCTTATCGTCAAAGCGCACTTTTCCTTCTTCCTCCTCACTGATTTCTTCTTTTTCTTCAATAATCTCTTCGCCATTTTCATCCAATTCTGGTTCTGGCTTAAGCATACTTTCGTCTACCACAATCTTAATTTGATTGAAGTTGGTAGTTCCAGTTTCCATATCAAACTTACAGGTAACGATTTGTCCTCGTTCCCCAAATTCCTTTTTGTAGGCAGTAGCTAGAGATTGCTCAATTGCGTCAATCATTTTTTCTCTAGAAATACCACGCTCTTCTTCCATCTCAGCCAAGACTGAGTTTATTACTTTTAGGTCAAACATATTTTTACATATTACGTGAAGCGGATTATTTTCTATCGGCTCCACAATTATTAAATTGTATTCTTACCTTAACAAAGACTGCTCGGCCAAAGCCGAGCAGTCATTCATCAGATTTTTCTAGTGTACTGCTACAGATAAAAAAAGTCAAAATGCAAATTATAGTGAATAGCTATAACTTCAAATTAGTGAGCGGATGTTATACTTAAAAAATAACAAGTACCGGAGGTTTTATTCGTTCATTTTATTGTCACTGTGAGGATTCAAGACGAACAACTTAAGCGATTTATCCTTGATGCTGGTCTTATCACCAAAACGGATATTGCCGCAGCTGAGAAAATCGCCAAGGAGGAAAAGCGTTCTTTAAGTGAAGCGCTGGTCTCTCATGGACATATGACAGAAGATGATATGCGCCGAGTGGAATCATACGTGTTGGGTATTCCTTTTGTCTCTCTAAAGGATATGAAGATTGATTTTGAGACTCTGACTCTTATTCCTGAACCAGTCGCTCGAACACACAATATTATTGCCTACAAAAAAGATAAAGATACGCTAGAAGTAGCTATGCTTGATACCGCTGATTTACCAGCTATCGACTTTGTAAAGAAAAAAGTTGGTTTGAAAATTCAGCCGCGACTGACTGATACAGATTCAATGCGGACAGCGCTCAGACAATACCAAAAAACTCTCAAAGATGAATTTGGGGATTTGATAATGAAAGACGCTTCAGAGCTTAAAGTTCTGACTGAAAATAATGATGAAGTTAGTGAAAAGGAGCTTAAGCAAATGGCCGAGGACTTACCGGTAGTCCGCATTGTCGACACCTTATTACGTCATGCGATTATTCAAGGGGCTTCTGATATTCATATTGAACCAATGGAAGAGGAAGTATTGGTGCGTTATCGCATTGACGGTATTTTGAATGATGCTATGAAACTACCAAAGATTGCGGCTGATAGTATCGTGGCGCGGTTGAAGGTACTTTCAAATTTGAAGCTTGACCAAAAGCGTTTGCCACAAGACGGACGTTTCAAGATGGAAATGGACGGACAGAAAGTAGCGTTTCGAGTATCAATGCTACCAATCTTCTTTGGTGAAAAAGTCGTAATGCGACTTTTGCGGGAAAACCGTAGTGGTTTTTCCCTTGAAGGGATTGGTTTTCACGGCAGTACTCTAGACCGAGTCCATAGAGCTACTCGGGCCACCACTGGAATTATTTTAGTCACTGGTCCAACTGGTTCTGGTAAATCAACTACTCTTTATACTATTTTAGATATTTTAAATACGCCGGAAGTGAACATTTCAACCATTGAAGATCCGATTGAATACCAAATGGCGCGTGTTAATCAGTCTCAAGTAAAACCAGAAATTGGCTTTACTTTTGCGGCTGGTTTGCGGTCCTTAATGCGTCAGGACCCAGATGTAATTATGGTGGGAGAAATTCGTGACGAAGAAACTGCTAGTCTAGCTATTAATGCGGCTCTGACGGGACACTTAGTTTTGGCTACTATTCACACGAATTCGGCTTCAGGAACAGTTGCTCGTTTAATTGATATGGGAGCCGAGGCTTTCTTGCTGGTTTCAACTCTACGAGTGGCAGTGGGGCAGCGTTTAGTGCGAAAATTATCTGATGATAAATTACCTTACATTCTTACCAAGGCAGAACGAGATGATTTAGCCCAAAAAGTAAATTTGGATAATGTTTTAAAATCATTGCGAGATGAGTCGATTGTAAAAAAAGATGCTACTTGGAATGATATTCCGTTTTATCATCCAAAGGAAAATGGCGAAACTGAAGATGGTTACAAAGGACGAATGGGTATCCATGAAGTTTTGGAAATATCTCCCACTCTAAAAGATATGGTGATGGCCGGAAAGACGGGAGATGAAATTGAAGAACAAGCTAGAAAGGAAGGAATGCTTACTATGATTGAGGACGGTATCTTTAAAGCAGCGCAAGGAATGACAAGTATTGAGGAAGTATTACGAGTGATTAACGAATAATATAATGCCAAAGTTTACTTACAGTGGGGAAGATACCGAAGGAAAATCAGTCACTAACACCGTTACGGCTGATGATCGGTTTGGAGTCTATGCCTTGGCTAGAAATGAAGGTCATACTGTTAGTTCTATTAAAGAAGCTTCAAACTTTAGTCTAGATAAATTTTTAAATATTGAGCGACTCAACTATATATTGAGTCGGGTAAAAACCGACGAACTGGTAATGGTGACTCGGAACTTAGGTTCGATGTTAACAGCGGGACTAACTCTCTCCCGAGCGATTTCGGTGATTCAACGACAAACTAATAATCCCCGTTTAAAAGGTGTAACCAAGCGGGTTAATGAACGTATCAATCAAGGAGACCCATTTTATGAAGCGCTCAAGGAGTTTCCAGAAGTTTTTAATGATTTGTATGTCGCAATGATTAAAGCCGGAGAGGAAAGTGGTAATCTCGCACAGTCCTTACAAACGCTAGCGATTCAAATGGAAAAATCTAACACCCTCAAGAAAAAAATTAAGGGAGCGATGATTTATCCATCTATCGTTATTATTGTGATGTTTGTCATTGCTATTCTGATGATGATTTACGTGATGCCACAAATTACTGGCGTCTTTAAGGGAATGGATAAAGAGTTGCCTGCGACAACTACCTTTTTGATTGGCACTAGTGATTTCTTGGTCGCTCACACACTCCTAGCGCTAGGTAGTATTTTTGGTTTTGTGATGACTATTATTTATTTCCTTAAAAGTAAGTGGGGGAAAATATTTTCATCTTGGATGGTAGTCCGGTTACCAGTTATTGGTACCCTAGCTAAAGAAACCAACTCTGCTCGTACCGCTCGGACTTTATCCTCACTACTTAATTCTGGAGTGGATGTGATTCAGTCAATTGAGATTACTGAAGAAGTTATTCAAAATGTTTTCTACAAGGAGATTTTACGAGAAGCGGCGACTCGAGTGGAGAAAGGTACAGCTCTATCAGAAATTTTCATTGAACGTAAAGATTTGTACCCAATTCTAGTGGGAGAAATGATTCTAGTGGGAGAGGAGACTGGTCAGATTGCCGGAATGTTGGGTGAGTTAGCAATTTTTTATGAAACTGAAGTAGAGCGTAAGACCAAAGACTTGTCGACGATTATCGAACCACTGCTTATGGTGGTAATCGGAGGGGGAGTGGGATTCTTTGCCTTAGCATTAATCGCACCGATTTATTCGATTTCTGATGGTCTCAATTAGACTATGCAAATTAATAACTCCAACCAAAAAGGTTTCTCGCTAGTAGAAGTTATCTTTGTGGCTGCCTTAACTACCTTAGTATTTGGAGCTTTATTTGCATCATTTCAATACACCTTAAAATTAGTAAATAATTATCGAGCTCAGTTATCAGCTCTTTCGGTGGCTAACGACCGAATGGAATACATTAGATCACTACCTTATGACGACGTGGGAACCGTCTCGGGAATTCCGGCTGGGACTATTCCGCAAAATAGTACAACTACTCTCAATGGAATTGTTTTTTCAGAAAGAGTGTTAGTTGAATATGTCGATGATCCAGCGGACGGTTTAAATTCTAGTGATAGTAATGCTATACCGTCTGATTATAAAAGAGTAAAGTTAGAATACACATGGCAAATTGGTGGTTCTACTAGTACCCAAGCTTTGATTTCAAATATTGTACCGCGAGCAGTTGAAAGTACTGCTGGTGGAGGAACCGTTCGGATTAACGTGATTGATGAAAATTCAGCCTTGTTACCGGGAGCTTCAGTGAGATTAATTAACAACACTACTACTAGTACTATTGATGTGACTAGAATAACTGATGCTAGTGGAGCCGCTTTGATTTCGGGTGCTCCGGCGGCCTCCAGCTACGAAGTGATTGTCACTGCTACTATCGCTGGCCACAGTTATTCAATTGCTAAAACTTATGAAGCCACCACTTCAAATCCAAATCCAATTGTTTCACCTTTTACGGTGTTAGAGGCTGACATTTCAACGTTAACTTTTCAGATTGGAGAGTTGAGTGATTTAGATATTAAAACTCGGTCAGCTATCAATGAAGGTTCCTTCCTGGAGGATTTTACTGATTTATCGAGCGTGGCCACTAGTACAGACGTGGATATTGATGCTGCTAAATTAGTGTTAGCTGATACGGCGGGAGTTTATAAAACAAGTGGTGAAGTTTATCTCGGGCCAATCAATCCAAGTCCGTTATTGAATTGGGAAAAAGTTAGGGTCGCGGCTAATTTACCTTCCAATACTAGTCACAAGGTTCAATTTTTTACCGGTTCTAGCACTGCGCTGACTTTGATACCAGATGCTGATTTGCCAGGTAATAGTGTCGGCTTCACGACAACTCTAATTGATTTATCGCTCTTAGAGGCTGTTACTTATGATGAAATTTATGCTGGCATTACTTTAACTACCACCAATACTTCAGTCACTCCAGCTATTGATGAGATTGAAATTTTCTATCGTCAAAGTGAAACCGCCGCTGCAAGTATCGCTTTTGATATCAGAGGCGATAAAGTCATTGGTACTGATGGAGGCTCTAATCCAATTTATAAATATACAGATTCTTTAACTACGGATGCTTCTGGTAATTTAACCATTTCAGATTTAGAGTTTGATAATTATTCAGTCACCCTTCCGGCTGGATATGATATGGCTAGAGCCTGCACTGGCCACCCTCTGGTCCTTACGGCAGGCGTAGATGGGGAACTAGAAATGTTGTTGGTTGCAGATGCGGCCCACACAGCGCTGATTAAGGTAGCTAATACTTTAGGAGAACCAATTCCCGGGGCTAGTGTAAATGTTTCTCGTCTTGGTTATAATCAAACGCAATTAACAGATAGTTGTGGGCAAACTTTTTTCACTGGTGGGGTTAGTGATAATAATGATTACACTATCGCGGTAACTGTCCCTGGGTATACTAATGAAACTCTGACCAACTTTACGATTAGTGGTGATGTAACAACCACTATAAATTTAGCTGAATAAGTTTATGAGAAAAAATTCTTTTAAAACTAAGCTCGGTATGACACTAGTTGAAACAGTGGTGGTAATTGGTATTTACACAGTTTTGTTATTAGCTATTACCGCCGCTATTAGTGAAATCTATCGCTACAATTCATACGCTATGGCTCAAGCGGGTGAAATAGACAACGCTCGCCGAGGTATGACCCGCTGGGGTCAGGATGCTAAAGAAATGACAACCGCTGAAGATGGTACTTTCCCAGTGGCAGTAATTGAACAGCATAAATTTGGTTATTTTAGTGATACTGATTTAGATAATGAAGTTGAGTATGTTGAGTATATTTTAGCGACCACCACTCTAACCAAATACACTTATAATGCCACCGGAACCCCGGCGACTTATTCCTACGGAACCCCAAGTTCTGCAGACACCTTATCTTTATATGTACAAAATATAAATCAAGGCACATCAACTTTTTTTTACTATGATGAAATGGGTGCACAACTAAGTTCCACTTCACCGTTAGTTGATGTTAAATATATAAGAGCACAAATTATTGTTAATATTGACCCCCTACGTTCACCTGGAGAATTTATGTTACGTTCCAGTGTGGCACCCCGTAACTTGAAAGAAAACTTATAAAATATGAGTTCATTAAAAATAATCAATAAAAAAACTGAAACGGGCTATCTGCTGGTTCTGGTCTTAGTGTTTGGTAGTATTTTCCTAGCCATCATCACTGCCTTTGTGGGTAACGTGGTAACTCAAAATCAATTAGTAAATTTCAAAGTCGAACAACAAAAAGCCACTGATATAGCTGAAGCAGGTTTGAATTATTATCGTTGGTTTTTAGCGCATTATCCCGGAGATGTAACCGATGGAACAGGAGTGCCTGGTCCATATGTTCATACCTATGCCGATCCTGAAGGTTCAACTATTGGCGAGTTTTCGCTAGAAGTTGCTAGCAGTACTTATTGTGGAGATATTTCTTCAATTGATATTTCTTCCACTGGTTACACTTATGCTGAACCAGAGGCTGTAGCTACAATGCGTGGTCGGTACGCTAGACCATCGATTGCGAGTTACTCATTTATTACCAACTCCAATGTTTATTATGGAGCGACGAGTAATGTGAGTGGACCAATCCACTCCAATCAAGGAATTAGAATGGAGGCCACTCATAATTCAATTGTTAGTAGTGGCCAAATAAATTGGAGTTGTGACTCAACTTATGGTTGCAGTCCAACTAAGACAGTGGATGGTGTTTATAGTACCGGCGGTAACGCTACCCCAGCCCTCTTTTCCTTCCCAGCGCCTCCGATTGATTTTGGTGGCATCACTCTAAACTTAGCTAGTATGCAAGATAAAGCTCAAAATAGTGGCGGGCTTTATTTTGGTCCGTCTGGTAAGCAGGGTTACCAGTTGATATTTTTACCAGGCTCTAGAGTAGAAGTACGAAGAGTAAATAGTAAGGAAAATGAACCAAACGGAGTGGCTTGGGGTTATTATATGAATGTATTAAAAGGGACTAGCTTGGTTGGTACCTATGACATTGACCCAGAATGCCCGGTGATATTTGTGGAGGATCAAGTTTGGTTGGAGGGACAAGTAGAAGGTAAAGTTACGATTGCAGCGGCGGATGTTGATACCCCAGGCAAAGACCCGTCAATTATTCTTAACGATAATATTACTTACGTTACTGCCGATTCAGGTTTATTAGCGGTGGCGGAGTACGATATGCTGATGGGTTTGGAAATAC
>CAZWXM010000009.1:0-7214 GCA_964637855.1 uncultured Candidatus Saccharibacteria bacterium
CCTCGGAAAGTTAAAGTTACTACTGGCTCAGTCGCCACCGTAACACTATCTATTTGCCCATCACAGTTAAGAATGTAGTCGGTAGAAGAGTTGTCCGGTGGTACTAAAGTAACCGAACCAGAAGCAGGTAGAGAACTAATATCAATAGCGCCGATTCCATTATTGATAGAGCAAGTTGAAACTGTGCCATCAACGTACCAAGATAGAGTCACTGACTGACCGTTTGTGATGACGGGCGGATTAACCGTTAGTGTCAGGGTCGCAGCGTGAGCAACTTGCGTCGATACCAAAAACCCCCAAGCAAGCAAAAATAAGAAAATGGAGTTTTTTAGAAAAGTGGATTTAAGTAACATATTCATATTTAATTAATAATTATTGCAGCTCACTGTCTGATAATTTGCTATTGAGCTCCGTGCCACTAGTGTTTAATCGGCGTAACATTAGATACATTAATAACAAAGCCGCAATTACTACCCCAGCATAAAACCAGAAAGGTTCGGTTGGTCCAGTGGGTAGATAATTTTCAACCATAGTGTCATTGGACTTTGGCTCACAACCTAAACTAGCAGAACAAGTTAGGTTTAATTCGATGGTTTGGGTAGGCACCAAATAATCTATCGGTGCTATTTTTACTCCCTCTGGCTCAGTCCCAGCGTACATTAAGCTGCCGTTTGTATCTTCTAATAAACTAGCGGTGATTTTTAAATCCTGACTTGAGACGCCAATTTTTTGACTTAGGAACATCGCCAAACTGCCCTCTAAATTTGATACTTTATTAGAAAATAATTTGTCGGTTCCAGCAGTTCCAGTAAACTCTACTCCCAAAACACTGTGTAACTGTCTAGCCTCAGCCCCAGCACCAAGATAATTAATACAAGCTATTACTTCACTTTCAGCTTTAGTAGGAAAATCGGAAATTCCTACTAATGAAACGTAAGGCCAGGTATTAACACCCGCTCTCTCTCCAACTTTAATTTGGATAGATTCAACCGGTTGAAAAGTATTTTCAGTATTTACTAAAACATAAGCCGTGTAATCCCCTTCCACCAAAGCACCGTCGGCTAATTTTATTGTCTGAACTCCGTTTGGAATAAGTTTTAAATTACCCACCTCGCTTTTTACTACGGCGCTAGCCAGAGTAATGGAACCTTGAGTCAAAACGGTTACTAACTTTGCGTTGGTTACTGGTAAAGTGCCATTATTTTTTGCTGTTGCTTCCAGTGCAGAAGTTTTCCCAAAATCAATTTGGTTTTTAGCGGCGGCTGGCTTTCCATTTAAACCAAAAGTTAAATCAATATCTGCAGTACTCGGGGTGACTTTATTAATAGTGAAAGCCGCTACGGTATCAACATCGCGTAAAGCAATTCCAAACAAAGCTAACCTATCGCCTTGGCCAATAAAAAGCTTAACGATATATTCCCCGGCCGGTAAAGCGCTTAGATTTAAATCAGCCTCAACAACCGAACCGGCTTGAGGTAATAAATCTATTTTATTCGGTAAAACTGTCCAAAAACTAGGAACCAGACTGGTGGCTGATTCGTAAATACCTATCCCAACACTTACTCCCGCTAAGAAATAAGCGCTGCCATTTTCTACTGAGAACGTTCCCGAAAAATCATCTTCGACCGTAAGGTTTTTACCGACTAAATCTGAAGTGATGGCGAAGGCACCTTGAATTGGACAAGCTAAACTGACACTTTCTTCCTGAGCTTGTGCTAAAGGCAAAGATAAAAAACTTAAAACCAAACTGGCCATCAGTATTGGAATTAAAACTAAGGAACTAACTTTTTTGGATATCATATATTTTTAATAAAGTGGAACGATTATGTTCTAATTATACTTTTATTTGGTTATTTTTCAGGACCTTATACACTTTACTGTCGATAATAGTTATTACGTGCAAAGCTAAGCAAACCGTCATATACTTTATTTATATGGATACCGTACGAGAGACTATCAAAAAGCTAATTCCGCGCCGACTGTTCAAATTAATCCAACCTTATTATCACCTTTTACTCGCCTATTGGGGTGATGTTAAATATCACCATCCCTCAAAAGAAATTATCGTGATTGGTGTTACTGGTACCAAAGGAAAATCTTCTACCACTGAATTGCTAACTTATATTTTAAGAGCCGGCGGTCTGAAAGTTGCCTCTCTCTCAACTATTCAATTCTCTATCGATAACAATACCGAACGGAATTTATTCAAAATGACCATGCCTGGTCGCTTTTTTGTCCAGAAATTTCTTCGCCAAGCAGTTGAGGCTGGCTGTACTCATGCGGTCGTTGAAATGACATCAGAGGGGGCAAAACAATTTAGACATAAATATATTGATATTGATGCTTTAATTTTCACCAATCTTTCGCCTGAGCATATTGAGTCACATGGTTCCTTCGAAAAATATAAAGCTGCTAAATTAGAATTGGCTAAAGCGGTGTTTAATTCACCTAAACGTCCCCGCTTTTTAGTAGCCAATATCGACAATGAGTATGGTAAGGATTTTTTAGATTTTAAAGTAGAAAATATTCTTCCTTACTCACTTAAAGATTTATCGCTTTACACCCTACAAAAAGATAGTGTCAGTTTAGTTTATGGTGACACTACTATCAGAGTGCCTTTGGTTGGCTTATTTAATGTTTACAATACCTTGGCCGCCATTACTTTAGCGCGAGCTTTGGGAGTGCCTTTGCCTACTATCCAAAACAGTTTGCGTGACCTTCCCCCACTTAAAGGTCGGGTGGAACATTTCGAAACTCCTAAAAACGCTAGCAAACATGTGACGGCGGTAGTCGACTATGCTCACACTCCAGACTCACTGACCCAACTATATGAAGCTTTTCCAAATAAATATAAAGTTTGTATTTTAGGCAATACTGGTGGTGGACGAGATACTTGGAAACGACCAGAAATGGGAGCAATCGCCGAAAAATATTGTGATGAAATTATTCTCACCAACGAAGACCCTTATGATGAAGATCCAAACAAAATTGTAGCTGATATGCGTCGAGGTATGAGTGAAGGAGCGCCAGTAGAAATTATTATGGATAGAAAGGAAGCAATTACTAAAGCGATTGCTTCAGCCCCTAATGATAGTTACGTAATAATTTCTGGTAAGGGTACCGATCCTTATATTATGGGTCCTCAAGGGACCAAACAAGTCTGGAGTGATGCGGAAGTAGTAAAAGAAATTTTAGCCACCGTAAAATAAACTATTTTAGGCCGTGATATAAAACAATTCCGGCCGACACCGAAACATTTAATGATTCTTTGGTCCCTAACATAGGAATCTCTACTGTGACGTCAGCCGCCGCTAAAGCTTCAGCGCTAACCCCCTCTACTTCATTACCCATAATATATGCCACTGACTCTGGTACTTGATATTTATTTAGTGGTAAGGCTTTGACACCTAATTCAACCGCTACTACTTCGACCCCCTGCTCTTTTAAGTTGGTAATTAATTTACCAATTTCTGAAAAGTGTTCCCAAGCCACCTCCGCACTAGCCCCTAATGAAGTTTTTTTTATTTCAGTTTGCACTCGACCAAATCTATCAATTGGAGTTGGTGTATAGCCGACTAAAAAGATTTTATCGACTCCGGCCGCATCGGCCGTCCGGAACATCGCGCCAACATTATAGGCACTGCGGATATTTTCTAAAATTAGAATTTTCACTGGGTTAGACTAACAAAACTAAAGGTCATTTGCTAGGAGACTTGAATTCATATTTCATCATGGTATAGTTTTCCCACTTTGTTTTGGAGTAAAATCAAAGAGTATCCGCCCATAGCTCAGCCGGTAGAGCAGCTCCCTTTTAAGGAGAAGGTCCTAGGTTCGATCCCTAGTGGGCGGACAACGTTAAGAAAAACAGTGCCTGCGCACTGTTTTTTAGTTGTCCGAGCCGGAGTGATGTGAGCCTGCGAACAAGCGAGGCGAGCTCGCAAGTACTTATTAGTTTGCGAAAACTTGAAGCAAAATAATTAGTAACTTGTGAGGACAGTTGATTTAGTTGTCCGCCTCGAACCACAAGTACTTATTAGTTTGCAAAAATTAAACCCTCTCCAAAACCCACAATTCCAACGCATTATCCATATCCCTCACACCTGCATGGCCAGCATGGTAAAGCTCGAGTAATTGTTGTGACAATTTATCCACCTCCCCCGCCGAAAACTTAACTAGCGCTTTTTTAGATTTGTTATAAGGGAAATCTTTCATCCCCGCTTCGGTAGAGTTTTTAGTTAACGCTACCAATCTTAAGCTTTTGAGTTGCCACCACAACATACCAATTATTTCTTCGTCTCTTAAACCTTCGAGTTTTGCTTCTTGTAATAAAACCCAGAGCTTCTTTTTATCTCGATTAGCTAGCGCTTCCGCTAAAGCAAACGTATTAAATCGCTCTACCCCTTCAGACTTAAATTCTGAAATTTCTTTAGCGTACTTACTATAAGATTTTTTTTCGGGAGCCAGCAGATTACCTTCTAAAATTAAAAATGTATTGATTGATTCCCCTATCTCTTTTAAAGCTTTTTTTACTTCTTCATAAAAATCATCATTCAAAGATGGGTTATCTAGAACAAACCATTCTTCACCGCCGAATAAAGAATTAGCTCCTAAGGCATTTAAAACTTCTCCCACCACAAACGAACCCTCATCGAGAGTAGTGAGGGTAGCACCAACTGGCAGATTTTTATCAATATATTCAGTCGCTTTATCTCTCACCTTTAAACGATCTGAACCAGAGAAAACTAAATACATAACTTATAGGTCTTTTACTGAAACTAATTTTAAATCTTCCCAATTAACCCCCATTTTAACATCGGCTTTAATCGGCACCCCTTTGGTTTTTTCTTGATCTAAAACGCTGGTCATAATTTCTAACAAGGTTGGCACAGTAGCTTTAATTTTATCATTCTTAATTTCAAAAATTAATTCGTCATGGACTTGCAATAATAGATGTACGTCTGTGGTTAATTTTTCTTTCTCAATATAGTCACTGATTTTTACCATCGCGATTCTAATAATGTCGGCTTGTGAACCTTGAATCGGAGCATTAACCGCCATTCGTTCAGCTTGAGCGCGAATAAAAGGTACGCTGGAGGTAATACCTGGAAAATGCCTTTGCCGACCAAACAAAGTTTCGGTGTAACCTTTTTCACGAGCTGAGCTTTTAGTTTCTTCTAAATATTCTGCCAAACGGGTAAAAGTATTGAAGTAAGCTGTTAAAAATTCTTGCGCGGCGGCTCTGGTGGTATCCTCGCCTAAGTTTTGTTTGAGGGCATTAACCCCCATACCATAGAGAATTCCAAAGTTAATAACTTTGGCCTGGCGACGCATATTGTCTGTTACTTCTTCATCTTTCACTCCAAACACTCGAGCCGCGACTCCTTTATGAATATCTTCCCCGCGTTTAAAAATATCAATTAGCATTTCATCCCCGGATAAAATCGCAGCGATTCTTAATTCAATTTGGGAGTAGTCGATAGCTACTAAAGTGTAACCAGCTTCTGCCTCAAACGCTTTTCTAATAGCTCTACCCTCCTCTGACCGGGCGGGAATATTTTGTAAGTTTGGATCCCGACTCGACATTCGACCAGTAGTGGTGCCTGTCTGTAATAAAGTCGAATGAATTTTCCCATCGGTGGTTACCAGATTTGGTAAATTATCAATGTAAGTCGATACCAATTTTTGTAATTCTCGGTAACGCAAAATATCCTCAATGATAGGATGTTGGTCTTTAAGTTTTTCTAATTCTGATTCCTTGGTTGAACGTTGACCGCCGGCGGTCTTTTTAGCATTTTTAGTTTTTAAACCTAACGTATCAAACAAAACTTCGCCCAACTGTTTGGGTGAATTTAAATTAAATTCTACTCCCACTGATTTATAAATTCGGGCTTCAATTTGATTAATTTCTTTATGAAGTTTTTTGGATAATTCATTTAAATATGGAACATTAACTTTTATGCCTTGGGCTTTCATTTTAGCCACCACCGCAATTAGTGGCTCTTCAATCTTAGCGAAGATGTCCCACAAACCTTTGGCTTTTACCTTTTCTTTTAAAGCTAACAAGGTTTCTTCCCAAGTTAGAGTGTTTAAAAAAGACCGACCATAATCAATTATATCTTCATAAGTAGCGTTGGTACGCTCACTTTCCAATAACCATAATAAAATTGCTGCGGCTTGTAATTCTGTTTCATCAACTGCTTGGGCCAAAGCTACATCATCGACTAAGGTAATATCAAACAATTTTTTAACTCTGTCGGTTACAGTTCTAAAACCTAATTCACTAAATAATTTAATTATTTCATCGGTCTTAGCTCTAGCCTTCCATTCAGTGTCAGCTAAATTAAATTCACTTAAAGCATCCGTTCGAATCGTTGCCAACATCTTAGAAAATTCAGCATCTTCTTTTCCCTCTTTTAAGAGTTTAATTATTCTTGGTGTCACTCCAACGGCTTTGAACTCAGCTTCTGATTTAGCTAATTTGGCGTAAATCTTTTCAATCGAACCAAAGCTAGTAATCAAAGTGGTGGCAGTTTTTTCTCCAATCCCAACAATCCCGGGAATATTATCAGAAGGGTCACCGCGTAGACCTTTATAATCTGGTACTAATTTAGGACCAAAACCAAACCTGTCCTTAACTGCTTGTTCATCATAAACAATAGTATCTTTTATACCTTTTTTGAGAGTAAAAACTTGCACGCGTTTTTTATCAACACACTGTAAAGTATCCATATCACCAGAAGCAATCACGACTTTTAAATTTGGTTCATTTTTAGTTAAGTATGCGACAGTGCCCAACAAGTCATCGGCTTCAAAACCAGGTTTTTCAAAAATCGGAATTCCGAAAGCGGCAAAAATATCTCGTGACCGAATTATTTGTTGCACCAAAGCATCATCGGTCTTAACTCGACCCGCTTTATAACCATCAAAAGCGTCATGACGGTAAGTCGGCTCGGGCAAATCGTAACAAGCCACCATATATTGTGGTTTAAACTCTTCAATAATCCGTAACAACATGGTTGTTACTCCATACAAAGCCCCGGTTGGTTCTCCGGTCGGAGAAGTGAAATCTGGTAAAGCGTGGTAGGCCCGATGTAGAATAGCGTGTGAATCAAGGAGGACTAAGGTGGTATCAGTATTTTTCGGCATGGCTTTAGTATACGAGCTTTTAAGCAAAATAACGAGGAGCAAAGCTCCTGGTTATTTTGCTTAAACAG
>CAZWXM010000009.1:7314-24026 GCA_964637855.1 uncultured Candidatus Saccharibacteria bacterium
GCAGTCTTACCGGCCCCTAAATCACCAGTTAGAGTAATAATTAAATTAGTCTGACCACTATTTTCATACCAAGTTAAAATATCTCCAATCACGACCGTAAATTCATTAGGGGTTTTTATTTTGTATAACTTTTCCATTACTTAGACTATACCAATCCCAACCTTAGGAGTAAATGTAAAAAACAAAAAATCATCATGATATGATGGTAATAACCTATGAATTTCGATGATAGTTTTTCAAATTCTAAATTAGCCGACCTGCATAGTCAGGAGGAAGAGCGGTATATAAAATCCCAAGCCCCGCAATTGGGTTTTGAGTATATGGATCTTAAAAGCTACTCTATCAACCCCGAAGCAATTTCAGCCGTTAGTGAACAAGACGCTAAAGACGCTGAGTTAGTTGGTTTTGAATTAAATCGACACAATTTGTCAGTGGCGGCCAAGAATCCAAACAACCCAAAAACTCAAGCAGTTCTACAAAATCTACAAAAGCAACGCTATGAGATTAGTTTATACATGACCTCATCTAGTAGTTTGCAACACGCTTGGAAAAGATACGCTGATGTTAATAATTCAACCCTTGTAAATAAAGGGGTATTTGAAATCAGCACGGAAGATATCCATCGTTTAAGTAACCAAATAAAAAAGACTTCTGATGTTGTGACGATTCTTAATGAAATTAGTGGCATCAATAACACCCGACGTATTTCCGAAACTTTGGAGTTGATTTTTGCTGGTGGTTTAGCTTTAGGAGCCTCTGACATCCATATTGAGCCAGAGCAAAATGCGATTAGATTACGCTACCGTTTTGATGGTGTGTTACATGACATCGCTGATATTGATAACTATATTTACAGTCGCTTAATGTCTCGTTTTAAATTACTATCGGGGATGGTTTTAAACTCTAAAGTTGAAGCGCAAGATGGTCGTTTTACTTTTGATGCTGGAGATAAAGTGGTGGAGGTTCGATCTTCAATAATTCCTGGGGCAATTGGAGAATCTATCGTAATGCGTCTCCTTGATCCTACTGTCGCTAGTTTTAGTATGGAAAAAATTAAACTTAATCCATATATTTTTGAAGTGATGAAGCAACAATTAAAGCGGCCAAATGGTTTAATTATTACGACCGGTCCAACCGGGTCTGGTAAGACCACTGCTCTTTATGCTTTCTTGCAAGAAACTCATAGTGAGGGAGTAAAAATTATTACCATTGAAAACCCGGTGGAATATAAACTAGACGGCATTGTTCAAACCCAAACTGGCGATGACTACACTTTTGCCTCGGGTTTGCGAGCGATTCTTCGCCAAGACCCTGACATTATTATGATCGGAGAAATTCGTGACCGTGAAGTAGCTAAAACTGCTATTCATGCTGCCCAAACTGGTCACCTAGTGTTCAGTACTCTTCACACTAATAGCGCCATTGCTGGCTTCCCTCGTTTAATCGACCTTGGAGTCGACCCAAGAATTATGGGTAGTTCTATTAATATCATTATCGGTCAAAGACTGGTTCGTTTATTGTGTGAACATTGTAAACAGGCTTACACTCCAGATAAAGAAGAGCGAGATTTAATAAATTACGTGATGAGCTCTCATCCTTTCCCAACTCCTATTATTGAACCTTTAACTATTTATAAAGCCGCTGGTTGTGAACATTGTGGAGGCACTGGTTTCAAAGGCCGAGCTGGTATTTTTGAAGGTATTATAATGGATGAAGCAGTGGAAGAAGCAGTTCTACGTGACCCTCGTGAACATATAATTGCCGAAGCGGCTAAACCACAAAAAATCCCTACTATGTTGGAAGATGGGATAGAAAAAGTATTAAAAGGAGTAACTTCAATCGCTGAGTTAGAGCGAGTAATTGAATTACCAAGAATGGAATCTAAACGAGCTAATAGCCCTGAAGAAAACCTTACCCCAAATCAACCGTCTGCAAACAACGATGATTTTCTATCGCATATTGTTTAACTACTAACTCGAGAAGCTAAATACTAAATGGTCAATACTGACTTATCTAAAAATATGATAATGTCACTTTATTGAATTGTTCTTCCAGAATATAACTCTCTAAGCAAGGCTTCCGCATTGAAAGTGGATACCGCGCTAAGAAAGTTTCTAGCACCCTCACTCCAGGGTGAGAGCCAGAAACACCTCGCAACGTACCCAAGTTGCTTAGAGAGTTATCGTCTGGAATTGTGGACAATGAACGCGCCTTGTTTATGGGCGCTGGAGAACAATCAATTACCTACTACATTAGCATATATTATTTATTTGTCAATACCTAAAACTAGTTTTAGGTATTTTTATTATTTTTACCTTTAAAATATGATTGTAAAATAAGGTTATTCTGATTTATTCACTTAATTTGTTATACTTTAATCAATATGTCAGACAAAGCACCGGCTAAAACTATTACCCGTGATGATAGTCACAATTTAGATAAAACTCTCCGCCCACAAACTTGGGATGAATATATTGGTCAAACTAAAATCAAAGAAAATTTACGTATTTTATTGACCGCGGCTCGCGAGCGCGGTCAAGCGGCTGAACACATCTTACTTTATGGTCCACCCGGATTAGGTAAAACTACTTTAGCTAGTTTGATTTCCAAAACTTTGGAAACTAATATGAAAATCACTTCTGGTCCAGCAATTGAGCGGGTGGGTGATCTAGCTGCAATTTTAACTAATCTCTCGCCTGGTGATGTTATTTTTATTGATGAAATTCATCGTCTATCTAAAAGTATTGAGGAGGTACTTTATCCAGCTATGGAATCAGGGGTGTTAGATATTATTATTGGCAAAGGCCCATCAGCGAGAACGGTGCAGTTAGAATTACCACCTTTTACTATGGTAGCCGCTACTACCAGAATATCTCTCCTCTCTTCCCCTCTCCGGTCTCGTTTTTCTGGTGGAACCTTTAGATTGGAGTTTTATTCTGATAGTGAAATCGCCACTATTCTTAAACGCTCAGCTGAATTATTGAATGTTAGTACGACTTTTGAAATATTAGAACAAATCGCTAAACGTTGTCGAGCCACTCCACGAACCGCCAATTATTTACTAAAGCGCTGTCGTGATTTAGCTCAACTAGAAGGTGGTGAATTGGACCAAGGAATTGTAAATAAAACTTTTAATTTATTGGAAATTGATAGTTTAGGCCTTAATCAACCAGATCGGTCAGTTTTAGAAGCGATTGCTCACAAGTTTAATGGTGGTCCAGTTGGACTTAACACTATCGCAGCGGCGACTGGAGAAGAACCTTCAACTATAGAAGATGTAATTGAACCTTATTTAATTAGAAATGGTTTATTAGAAAGAACTCCTCGGGGTCGAGTAGTTAGCCCAGAAGCTTACTCTCATTTAGAGAATCTGTAGACTTATAAATAAATCGGGTTTATAGTTTAAAAAACTTTAAAATTAAATTATGTCAGGACACAACAAATGGTCAAAAATTAAACATAAGAAAGGTGCTTCGGATGCTGAACGTAGTAAAATTTTCTCCAAACACTCCTCTTTAATCACAATGGAAGTAAAGAAAAGTGGTGATATTAATTCAGCTTCAGTACTAGCTATAATTGAACGCGCTAAAAAGGATTCTATGCCCAAAGATGTAATTGAACGCGCTTTAGCGAAAGGTTCAGGGGCTGGAGCGGCGGCGCTCGAAGAAGTTTTATATGAGGGCTATGGTCCGGGCGGAGTGGCGATTTTAATTGAAGCAGTAACTGACAATAATAATCGGACAGCGCCAGAAATTAGGCATATTTTTTCAAAATCTGGTCTAGAACTTGGAACCCCTGGTTCGGCGATGTGGGCTTTTAGAAAAACGGCTGAGGGTTATGTGCCAAATAATCCAATGGACTTAGATGATGAAACTGGTGAAAAGTTGGCTGATTTTATCGAGAAGTTGGAAGATCAGGCTGATGTAACTAATGTGTATTCAACTGCTGATACGCCAGATTAATTATGCGTGTAATAAGTGTTGATCCTGGATATGACCGACTTGGAGTAGCGGTAATGGAATTAATTGACGGAAAAGAAGTGGTAATTTATTCCACTTGTGTCGAGACTAATAAAACCGAATCTTTACCAGACAGACTTTTACAAGTTGGAAATGTTTTTACTAACATTATTTCCACTTACTCTCCTGATACAGTAGCGATAGAAACTTTATTTTTTAATAAAAACCAAAAAACTGCAATTGGGGTGGCGCAAGCGCGGGGAATAATTATTTATTTAGCTAAGTTAAATAATTGTGTTGTTTATGAATTTGGTCCGCAAGAAATAAAAATTGCGGTTACTGGGTATGGAAATAGTGACAAAGCGGGTGTAATTGATATGGTTAAACGGTTGGTTCCTTCTGCTCCAGATAAAGTTTTGGATGATGAATATGATGCTATTGCAGTTGGAATAACCTGTCTTGCACATTACGGCAGAAACCAGTAAAATCCACGATTAATGGGGTATGATTTTATTACAAAAAGTGTATAGTGTGTAGAATTTTTATATATGGTTTACTTTAATACTGATGAAAACGAGGAGGAGGTATTGGATGAAGAAGCCTTAATTGGTGAAGACGAGGATGAAGATGAGGAGGTTGATGAAGATTTACTAGATGATGAATTAGTAGAGGGAGATTTATTAGAAGATCCTTTATTAGCAGCAATTGAAGAGGAGGATGAAGAAGATGCGAGTGATGAGGAAGATGATCATGAGAGATTAGAAGATGAGGAAGATGAAGTTGAATACGACCCATTTGATGATATTGACGAGATGTAATAAATAAAAAGGAATCCTTAAGGATTCCTTTTTATTTCTTTCTATAACTGCTATAAAAAACACCTACTTATAATAGTTGTTTTTTATAATTATAGACCTCTCAATAAATGTAGTTGTTTCTTGCCTCTTTTAAGTAAGATAAGTCCAGAAACTAGCATTTCAGATTTAATCACAAATTCCAAATCAGTTATTTTTTCTCCATTAATAGAAATCGCACCACTTTCAACAAAAGTCCTAGCTTCCCTTTTACTGGTTGCTAAACCAACCTCTACTAAAGAATCAATTAATAAGACTTTATTTTTAAATTCTGAGTTGGGAGCATTTTCAATTAAAATACTAACTTCTACTTCCGATAAATCTTCTAATTTCTTATCACCAAATAATATTTCTGATACATTTTGTACAGCTTCAGCCACCTCTACACCATGTAGTAATTCTGTCACCCTAAAAGCTAAAGTTTTTTGAGCGCTACGACTTCCAGGATTAGTTGTAAATTCATTTTTTATATCTTCAATTGCATCAAGATTTGTGAAGGTGTAAAGCTTTAAATAATCAATTACACTCTCATCACTAACATTGAGCCAAAATTGATAAAATTGATAAGGTGAAGTTTGGGTAGAATCCAACCAAACCGCATTTCCTTCACTTTTACCAAATTTCTTTCCAGTAGCCTTATCTATTACTAAAGGTGTAGTGATGGCAAACACTTCAGTTTGAGTTTTTCGCCTCACTAATTCCACACCAGAAATAATATTTCCCCACTGATCAGACCCTCCAATTTGGACGGTGCAATTTTTTGTTTTAAATAATTGATAATAATCAAAACCTTGTAAGATTGGATATGCAAATTCTGTATATGACAAACCATTATCACTTTGAAGACGGGTGGCAATCGCATCTTTTTTAATTAACTCATTAACTGTGTAATGTTTTCCAATTTCCCGCAAAAAATCAATTAATTTCAATTCCCCTAACCAATCATAATTATTAACAAATTCAATTTCGTAACCAGAAAAAAATTTCTCAGCTTGGGTTTTAATCCCTAATACATTTTCCTCAACTAAAGCCTGGTCTTTTAATTGTCTCTCAGCATCGGGTTTTGGGTCACCTATCATCCCCGTCCCTCCACCTACCAAAAATACAATTTTATGCCCAGCTTGAGCTAGATGTTTGAGTAACATCCAAATCACCATATTTCCCACATGAGCTGAATTAGCACTTGGGTCAATTCCGTGATATATAGTACGCTTCTCGCCATCTATTATATCTGCGAGGTTGGATGATGATATTTGATGAATAAAACCTCGTTGTTTTAACTCTTCAGACAGATTCATATTCAAATAACTCTATCACACAATCGCCCTAAATTGTCTAGACAACTCATGCTAATATTGGCTATATAAAGGAATTATATGAAGATTAAAACTTGGTTTAAAAAGAATTGGAAGGAAATAATTATTGATTTACTTATTTTTGGTATCGCTATCTCAATTGTACTGTCTGCGGTTTTATTGATTTGGATTTCCACTCTAGAAATACCAGATTTATCTTCATTTGAAGAACGTAAAGTCCTCCAATCAACCAAAATCTACGATCGAACCGGGGAAATACTCCTTTATGACCTTCATCAAGATGTACGTCGAACCATTATTCCATTTGGAGACATGTCCAAATATGTTAAAAATGCCACCATTGCTATTGAAGATGATCAGTTTTATAACCATATTGGTATTCGTCCGATGGCGATATTACGTTCAATGATAAATAATATCCAAACTGGCAAAGGGGCTTTTGGTGGTGCAGGTGGTTCAACTATCACCCAACAAGTAATCAAAAATTCTCTTTTGGATCGGGATAAAAATTTAAGCAGAAAAGTTAAAGAAGCAATTTTAGCTATTAAAATTGAGCGAGTTTTAAGTAAAGATGAAATTCTTGCAATTTATTTAAATGAATCACCTTATGGAGGAACGATTTATGGGGTTGAGGAAGCCTCTCAAGCTTTTTTTGGTAAAAAAGCTAATGAGTTAACTTTAAGCGAGTCTGCTTATTTAGCGGCTATTCCCCAAGCTCCTACTTATTACTCACCTTATGGTACACATAAAAATGAGTTGGATGAGCGACAAAAATTAGTTTTAGACAGAATGCGTTTAAATGGTTTAATCACTATTGATGAATATGAACAAGCTAAAAATGAAGTAGTGGAATTTGAACCCCAAGCAGTTACAGGAATTAGAGCTCCACATTTTGTGATGTATATAGTTGATCAATTAGTAGCGAAATTTGGTGAAGAAACAATTGCAGAAAAGGGTTATAAAGTTATAACTACTCTTAATTGGGATTTACAAAAAGAAGCTGAGCGAATTGTTTTAGAAAAATCTCTTTATAATAAAGATAAATTTAAAGCTAGTAATGCTGGTTTAGTAGCAACTGATCCTAAAACTGGTGATTTATTAGTAATGGTTGGTTCTAGGGATTATTTCAGTGAAGATATTGAGGGTAATTTCAATATTACTATCTCTTCAAGACAACCTGGTTCTGCTATTAAACCATTTGTTTATGCTGCTGCTTTTCAAAAAGGTTATTTACCGGCCACGATTTTATTTGATGTTAAAACTCAATTCTCTACCGCTTGTTCTCCGTCTGATTTAAGTTCTGAATCACCATGTTATTCACCAAATAATCATAATAATAAGTTTGTTGGTCCGATTAGTATGCGTAACGCTTTAGCGCAATCATTAAATATTCCAGCGGTTAAAACCTTATATTTAGCTGGATTAAAAAATACTATTACTTTTGCTAATAAAATGGGGTTGAGTACTTTGGTAGATCCAGACCGTTATGGTTTAACTTTGGTTTTAGGTGGAGGTGAAGTTAAATTATTAGATATGACTAATGCTTATGGGGTATTTGCAAATGAGGGTATTAAAGCCGAACCAAGAAGTATTTTAAAAATTGAAGATAATCGCGGTAATATCATAGAAGAATCCGAGGTAAAAACTAGCCGAGTTTTAGAAGCAAATGTAGCTTATATGATTAGTGATATATTATCCGACAATGTCGCCAGGACACCTTTATGGGGCTCTAATTCAGCTATTTACTTCCCCAACCGAGATGTGGCTGCTAAATCTGGAAGTACTAACAATTTTAGAGACGCTTGGATTATGGGATATGCTCCAAATATAGCTGTTGGTGCTTGGTGTGGAAATAATGATAATAGTCCTATGCAGGGTTTATCTGGATTGATAACCACTCCAATGTGGCGTGAGTTTATGGATATTGCTTTATTAAATTTGGAAGTTGAAACTTTCCCTCAACCACAAATTAACACACAAGGAGTTAAACCAATTATTAGAGGTGAGTATATTGATACAAGTTTATTATTAGAGTCGTTACAAAAAGAGGATGACAAAGACGCAAAAATCGATGTAGCAGCGGTTTATGGCAACATTCATAACATTCTACATTTTGTTGATAAAAACGACCCTTTGGGTGGTTATCCGGCCAATCCGGCCAATGATCCTCAGTATGAATATTGGGAATATGGTGTCCAGAAGTGGAATCAGGAAACTTTTGGTACTTTATTAAATAATCAAACTACCAGCACCGCTTCTAATACAGATGAGTAAAATTAATTGGTTATAAAATAACTAATGGGGTGTCTTTTTCTCCTAACTCTTGTTTTAGTTTTTTGATTATCTCTGGATAATGTATTTTTAATTCTGATTTTAAAACACTAGGAATTTTAAGGTTTAAAGTTCTTGTATTTGGAGTGTAAGTTATTTGATTGGTATTAATATCAAAACCAGTTATTTTTTTTATGATTTCAATAGCTGTTTTTTCTATTGTTGCTTGCGGGGGTTTAAAATGATTTTTATATTTACTAAACAACTCACCCAATTGCTTCATTTTTTTAGGGGTGGAGTAATTATCCATAGTAATTATTTATTCATTGGCATCACTAAGTATCTTAGACTTTTATCAGTTACACCTTGTATAATCATTGCCCTCCCTACTCCAGCAAAACTTAATTTAATTGAATCATCATTTATATAATTTAAAGGGTCCATTATATATTGTTGATTGAAATTTAAAGTTAATTCCTCACCCTCGACTTGAGCTTTTACTGTGTTTGTTGTGTGTCCTAACTCATTATTTTGAGAAGAGATGGTTAAATTACTGTTTGTAATCATTAAAGATACTTGTCTAAATTTATTTAAGAAAATATTAGTTTTTTTGAAGGAATTAGATAAATCTTCTTTTAAGACTGTGAGGTGGGTAATAAATTCTTTAGGAATTATTTGTACATAATCTGGAAAATTTCCAGTTACTAATCTTGATGATATATAAACTCCATTTGGAAAACGAAGTGCACATTGGTTTTCATTAGTTATAAAAACTGGATCTTGTTCATTTACATCACAAACTTTAGCTAATTCTAAAGCATTTTTTTGTGGAATCATTAATGATTGTTCTAAAACTAAACCTTTTTGAGAAATAGTTTTTTCCATTAAGCGAAATGAGTCTGTCGCTACAAAAGTTAGAGAGTGTTCTCTATTTTGTTGAATAAATACAGAACCTAATTCTGGTTTAATAGAAGTTTGTGAAGCAGCAAAAGCTACACTTTTAATACCGTAGGAAAAATTAGCTCCTTGGAGTTTAATTTCCTCTCCTTGAAGTTGATTTAATTTAGGAAAATCCTCAGCACTAAAAATTTTAATTGAAGTGTTTGTATTAGTAGTTTCTAGTTGTAGTACTTGCTCTTCAGTTCTTAGAGTTATTTCTGGTTGTGAAATAAATTGAATACTTTGGAGAAATATTTGCGCTGGTATAGCCACTACACCCTCTTCTATAATCGTACCTTCAATTGGTATTTCAATACTTATCTCTAAGTTAGTAGCTTGGAGATTGATTTTCCCATCCTTAGCTTCCAATTTAACACATTGTAAAATTGGTAAGGTTATATGTTTAGTGCTTATTCTCGAAACTAAATCTAAAGCTTTTATTAATTGTGGGTGTGGAAGAGTTATCTCCATATTTTTTATTATAAGCTATTTTACTCTTTATTATTAGGGGTGTGGAATTGTGTAAAACTCTACTTCATGTTCTGTTTTAAGTCTTTTATAGGGTTGTTTTATTTAATAGGGTTGTTGATTGTTTGAAAATTAGTGTGAGTAGTTTGGGGATAGAATTTATAATTAGTTTTTTTACCATAAATTTGTTGATAACTTTTAGTGTTTTAACACTTTAACCACACTCTAAATAAAACTTATTTACACTTTTAACTCATATCTTCCACAGTTTATTAACATAATTTTTAAGCAAATTAAAAAGCCTTAATTAAGGCTTTTTAATTACTTTAATAATAATCTAACTTGAGTTATTTCTTCCTCCAACAAACTATCAGTTTTTAATTCACCTCTAATTTTTTCACAAGAATGAATTACTGTTGTATGGTCTCTTCCTCCTAATTTTTTACCAATCGCTGGGTAAGACACTTGAAAATCTTCCCGTAAGATATACATAATGATTTGTCTTGGTTTTACCACCTCTTTACGTCTGGTTTTTTCATAAATACTAGCTTGATCAATATCGTAATATCTAGCCACTTTCTCTACCACATCTGTAATAGCTAAAGTTTTTCTCGGGCGTGAACTATTTTTAATTATTACTCTAACTTCATCAATTGTAAGAGTTCTACCTAGTAATTGAGATTGGCACATGATGGTATTTAAAGCTCCTTCCAACTCACGCACATTACCTTCAATACTTTTAGCTAAATGTTCAACCACATCATCATTTAGAAGAATACTATTTTGAGCCGCTTTAGCTCTAAGGATAGCCGATCTAGATTCTAAGTCTGGAGCAGGGATATCAACAATCATTCCTTGAGCAAATCTTGATTGAAGTCTTTCTTCCATCCCATTTAATAAAGCTGGGTGTTGATCACTGGAGAAAATAATTTGTTTATTGTTATCATGCAGAGCGTTAAATAGGTGAAATAACTCCTCCTGAGTCTTTTCTTTAGTAGCTAAGAATTGAATATCATCCATGATAAGAACATCATATTGACGATATTTATCTTTAAAACTATTAGCACTACCATTTTGTAGAGCATTAAAATAATCTACTGCAAAACGTTCACTAGTCACATAAAAAACTTTTTTACCAGTCTTTTTAATATGATTCCCTACCGCTTGAATTAAATGGGTTTTACCATGACCGGTTTTTCCATAGATAAACAATGGATTATAAGTAATTCCAGGTTTTTCACTAACAGTTTTAGCAGCAGCATGAGCTAAAGCGTTGTAAGGACCAACCACAAAAGTTTCAAATGAGTATTTTGGATTAAGGTTATCACTCTTATTTATATAATAATCCTCCAAAGGCAAAGCCGCGTTAACTATTTGATTTTTATTAGACTCTTGTTTTTTATCATTTCTTTGGGCTACTACATATTCAACACTACGAACATAAGGAGTTAAATCCCGCAGGGTTTTAAGAATCATGGTTTGAAACTTGTCTTGCAACCAATCTTTAACAAACACACTCGGCACCCCAATTGTAGCTGTTCCGTCTTCTATAAAGATAATATAAGTATCTCTAAACCAAGTTTTAAAATTAGCAGTAGTAATAGATAGCTCTATTTTTACTAACACATCGTCCCATAGTTGTTTTACATCAATTTGCTCAGTTTTAACGATACTATTGGTTGGTGAGTGATGAGAAATTTTATTCATAGCTGCCGTAAGATTCAATACAATTTGAATTATACCTGGGTTAGAAAAACTGTAAATAATTTTATCTAAAAAACGGAATTTATTTAAGCTTTTTTTGAATCAAAGAATGCAACTGTGTATAAACTGTTGATAAAGGTATAAGCCTGCTTCCCTATTGAATTATTTATTTATTCCTGTATAGTTGCCAAGTATTAAATCTATAGATTATGTCAAAACGAACCTACCAACCAAGTAAAAGAAAGCGAGCTACTACTCATGGTTTTTTGGTGCGAGCTGCTACAGCCGCTGGCCGAAAGATTTTACAAGCTCGACGCCGAAAAGGACGAGCCCAACTAACTGTTAAAAAGCCTGTATAAACAGCCTAAAATAGTAAAAAGAAGCCTTTCCAGGCTTCTTTTTTTACTATAAAACGTTAATATAATTACATGTTTAAAAAGAGTGAACGATTAAGTCGGACTGAGTTTAGTGAGTTTTTTAAAACTGGCAAAAGAAATAATTTTGACCATTTTACTATTATCACTAAATCACTACCGAATTTAAAAGTAGTGGTAGTAGTTGGTAAAAAAGTCGCTAAAAGTGCGGTTAAGAGAAATTTAATAAAAAGGCGTATTTACGCTAGATTAAGAGATTTGTTATATACTCAAAAATACTTAGGGGTGTTAATTATTATAGTAAAACCAACTTACACTTCCCTCACCCGTAAAACAGCAGATGAGTTCTTAATTAGGTCAATTGCTCAACTAACAAAAGGTGCGTAGAATAGACCGATATGTTTAATAATATTTGGCACGCTTTTTTCTTTGATCCAGTCTACAATTCACTGGTTTTTTTCATTGACCATCTCCCTAATGGTGATGTCGGATTAGCGATTATTGCCACAATTTTATTGGTAAAAACTATTCTCCTACCAATTTCTATTAAGGCCGCCAAGACCCAAAAAATTATGCGGGAAATTGAACCGCAATTAAAAGCGATTAAAGAAAAATATAAAGATGATAGACAAGGACAGGCGCAAGCCATGATGGGTTTGTATAAGGAGGCGGGAATGAATCCATTAGCTAGTATTGTATTAATTTTTATTCAAATCCCTTTTATTATTGCTCTTTATTACTCTATCTACTCCGGAAATGGTATAGCTTTGCCTAATATTAATTTAGACCTTCTCTACCCATTTGTGCAAGAACCAGTAATAATTACGATGAATTTTTTACACACTATAGATATTACTGGTAAAAGTCTATTGCTCGCTCTAGGGGCCGGTATCACTCAATATATTTTTGTGTCTCTAACTATGCCAAAATTGGCCGCTAAAGAGCCTGATGCTAAACCAGACTTTAAGGATGAATTTATGCGCAATATGCATGTGCAAATGCGTTATGTAATGCCAGTAATTATTACTTTTATTGCTTACACTATTTCTGCTGCTGTTGCTCTCTACTTCTTAGTTAGTAATTTAGTAAACATCGGACAAGAGTTTTTCATCCGCAAACACCGCAATTAAAAAATCATTTAAGTAAACAAGAGACTGTACCATTATTAATATCAGTTTTAGTAATAGTACCTTTCATAGCTACAGTACAAACATTAGACGCAGCTGTACAATCAAACACTGTTGAATTAGGAGGTTTAACACAAATATATGTTGGATTTTTAGGACCTTGTGTTGGTAGGGTAACAGCACCACCTCCACCCCCTACTGTTACACCTGCTTGAGTAGCAGCATTAGCGCCAGTATTATTTGTCATATTTAAAGTTTGGGCTGGGGCTGGGACTGGTTCAAAAGTTAAATCCACTTCAAGGATCTTTTTATTAATTACGGAAATAATTAGTACCGCCGCTAAAACTATCAATAAACCAAACAAAGCTCCCTTAATATCTTTTTTAGCTTCTTCTTTAGAGGTGACCACATCAGTTAACATCCATTTTACCCCCGCAATCACAATTTTAATCACTGCCAACAAAGCCGCAATAGTGATTGATAAAGCATAAATTGAATTAACATAAGTGTTAAAATCAGCCCCTTCATTTACCCCTGGTAAACCAACTAAAGGTTCATAAACTGTATTAGCCGCCAAACTTATAATTGGTAGCAGGAGGAGAAAGGAAAATATTAAGTATTTCATATCAAGTATTTATTATTCTAATTAGTTGCTATCAGTCTCACTATTGTTGCTAAACAACCAAAGAGTTGAGTCATTTTTATTAATAAAATAAATATTATTAATATGAATAGACAAATCAGTCATATCCACTTCCCTGCCAGATTCAAAAAAAGTGTTAACTAACAAAGTAGCGGTATTGGCAGTTAAATCAACCAACCAAAGGCTATCAACCGTACTTAATATTCCTTGATACCAAGCATCAGGTAGGTTTTTAACATCATTATTTATATTCACACCACAAACCGCTGTTGGCGATTCAACCGAATGAAAAACACACTTCTCGGGCAATATAACTAAAGGTAATATTAATGGTAATTCTGGACTATAAACACTATAAGAGTTTGATTGATAAGTATTATTAATCAATTTACTATAAATAATATCAGTATTGTTGCCAGTCGCAGATAAACCATAACCATCAATTGGTAATCGCTTAATCTTCCCTTTTACTACTTGATATAAATAACCTTCAAGTTCATTACTAGCTTTAGGGTAAACATAATGAGCGTCTAAAGCAGTTTCTCCCCAATCAATTGTTACTTCTCTGAAAGGGATAGTAAATAAATCTTTAGTCTTACCAGTGATAGGATAATACTCCTTAGCAGTTACAAAATCATTACTCTCTACCGCGTATAAAAAAGTATCGTCAGCTGTTTCAGAAAAACTTACAATATTAGCTTCTAGGTTGTTTAAACTAATTTCGTCACTACTAGAACTAAATTCTCCAACAAAAAATTGACTATTAACACCTAAATTTGATTGGACTAATGTAAATTGCCCATTGGGAGTGATTGCCGCTTTTTGACTATTAGGAATAGTGGTTTTTGACAATCTTACTTCTTCCCCGGTATTTATATTAATTGAGAAAATATTACCTGTCCCAGCCTCAACATAGTAAATTTCTGGAGTAGAACTAGCGTCTTTAGTAACTTCCTGATAACCAACTACATTTTTAGTGGTCAGTTGTCTTAGTGGTTTATAACTAAAAACATCCACCACTGGTTCATTGTCTGGGAATTCGGTAATCGAACCATCGGTGGTATCAGTTAAATTTAAATCAGTTAAATTATCAGGATTAGTTTGTGGGGTATTGAAAAATAAAACATACAACCAAACTAATAATAGTATAAAAACAATGATGACTCCGACGATGATAAAAATTGGTCTTTTCATAATTAGAAGTTTATTTGCAAGCTAGCTTCAGCGCCTTGTAATACTTGTTTAGTATCTCTTACCTCAAAATCTAGATTAGATGAACCAAAATCACTAATTTTTTGTAAGGTAACCACATAGGGATTATTAATGTTTGTATTAACAACACCATCGATTTTCCATTGATGATATGAAGGACTATTATAAATATTTGAGTCTAGATAATAAGGTTCGGCTTTAATCTCAACACTCTGCCCAACTATCGGAAAACTCTTAGAAATTGCTTTAGTGCTAATACCAAACAATGAGTTATTTTCGTAAAATAGAATTTCTGGTTTTACTGAAGGAAGTAAAATCGCTCGTTTAGCGATTATTTTTCCGGTTAAATCAGTCACTTCTAACATTAAAGTGTAACTAGAACCTCTAGGCACTGTAAAAGATATTTTATTTCTGGCTCGTAAGGCCCCACCCTCAATAACTTTATTATCAACCTTCCAAGTGTAAATTAAATCTGGATTACGGAAGCCTTCCCCACTAATAAGAGCAGTGGCATTAACTGTGCTACCAATACTTGGTAAAGCTCGACCAAGATAAAAATCTGGCACTCTAGTTTGTGGCTCAATAATAATATCTAAATAAATAGGTTTAATAGAAGTTTCAATCACCTCATTACTACCGTTTGTTTTTTGTAAAACTACTTCGATTGTTTGGGTTACTCCATTAGCTCCAGCAGTAAAAGTTGTTTGCCGTTGATTTTTAGCTTCAGTAATTTCCTGACCATCAAAAATCCAATTAACACTTGAACCATAAGCTCCCCCACTGTAATCATTTAAGGTTGCGGTTACTTGTTCACCAGGTTTAGGAAACTCCGGACTCAAATCGATAGTTATTTCAGTAGGATTTATATTACTTAAATTTGATTGAGCTGAAACCGGTCCAGCTATAAAAATACTTAATATAAGTAAGGAATTTACTATAGTCTTCATACTGATAATAATACCAGACTAACACCTTTAGTTTAGGTAAATAATTAGGTTAATGTGGGGAATTAGCAAAAAGCAAAGAAAAACCTAATTAAAGGATAAAAGGGCTTATTTAGGTTTAAACCAAACTGCTATCGTCCAAGGAAAAAACCAAGGAAAAAGATTTAAAAGGGGTAAGAAATAACCCACCAAAGCCATCATAAAAAAACCTGATTTTAATCCTGCCCCGCGACCAAATAAGGGGTTCATGAAAGACATTTTATAAACGAAGTAGATTACAAGCAGTACAAATAAGCCGTAAAAAAATATTAAACCATTAATTGCCACCGCAAAATTAATTGGATTAACAGTATTAAAATCAAAACCAGTCACTGATTTAACTAAAGAAGCGGCTGTAGACAGAAGGTCAACTGCCCAACCAGCAACAGTTTTTGCCGAACTCGCCAACCAGCCATCATCAGCTTTAACCGTGGTTAGTGTCTCTATAGCACCGGAAAGCCCAATCGCCAGACCAAAAAATATAGTGCTTACAAAAGCAAAAGGTAGTTGAAAGAAAGCCCAACTAGCAAGCCCAGTTGACCAAATCCACATATTTAATCTTGAAGCTTTGGCTCTAGCGGCTTTTTCTTTAAGTTTATTGACGTTAGATAAAGCATTTTTAGCAAGTGGATTGTTTATTAATTCTTTTGCTTTAGTGGGTTGTGCTGAATATTGCACTCGAGCAGAACGGTCTATTTGTGTTACTGGTTCATAGCTATTTTTCTTTTTATCAGTAGTGAGTGATTGTGGTTGAATACCAGCCTCAGTATAACTTTTATTAAAAGTTTGGTCGGTCGTTTCCCTAGTGTTATTAGTTTGATTTCTAGGCGTACCCGGCATATTTGAAGTACGGATATTTCTA
>CAZWXM010000010.1:0-19909 GCA_964637855.1 uncultured Candidatus Saccharibacteria bacterium
GTAGGACACATGGTTTTGGTCCATGGTATCGAGGTTCGAGCCCTTGTCGGGCAGCTACGACAAAAATACCCAGCTTCACGCTGGGTATTTTTGTAGTACAAAGCTAAAGTCGAGATTGTATTTTGGCCTAGTCAGCATATACTTGATGGTATATGAATTTCAAAAAATTGTTCGACTATTCTCAGCCGTTAGTGGCAGCGACGACTTTATTGGTGGTGACTCTGCTTATTATAACTGCCTATGGAGCGCAGGTTTTATATGACATCAAGTTGTCGGGAGATACGGTGGAAGTTACTGGTTCAGCCAAGGAAGCGGTGGTAGCTGACCGAGGACGTATGGTTATTAATATTGAAGCTAAGACCGGTTTGAATGATCAGGCGGCTGGCACAGCGCGAGTACAAGCGGCTGTCGATAGTGCGATTGCTTATTTGGAAACGCAGAACTTCACTGAGTATGAAACACCAGCTGGCTACATCAATGCTGATTATTACTATCCGCAAAATGGTCCGGCCATTCAAACTGGTTATACAATATTGCGTTCGGTGGTGGTGCGAAGTAGTGAGTTGGAAAAGCTAACTAAGCTGGCTAATGATACGGGTCCGTTGTCAGGAGTTGGATACATCGTATCATCAGCGGGAGTAGAATTAACTTATAGCAAACTTGATGAGATGCGAGTGAAGTTGTTGACTCAGGCTATTAAAGACGCCACTGACCGAGCCAATGCTATTGCTTCAGAATCGGGTCGTTCGGTCGGAGCTTTGCGTAATGCGACGGGTGGAGTTGTCCAAGTGTTGGCGGCTGATGGGATTGAGGTGAGTGACTATGGTTCTTATGACACCAGTAGTCTAAATAAGGAAGTAATGGTGACGGTACGAGCGAGTTTTGAGTTAGAATAAGTAAAGGATTTATTTAATAAAAATATGAAAAAAGAGATTATTGCATTTAGTTTAGGATTAGCTTTATTGCTACCAGTAGCGCCAGTTGAAGCTTTGAGCTGTCTACCGGTTGCCGATTATTTAAAAACAGTAGTAGGGGATGAAACTACACAGGTTTTTATCGGGACAGCGACAGCTGTAGAAAATCATACGCAAGTAGTAACTGTCACTAAAGCTTTGCAAGGTTGGGTAGCGCCTGAGGTTTGGGTACAACACCAATACAGTATCGACTGGCAGTATTTTTGTAGTAATGGTCCAGCCGCTGCTGGTAAGAGTACGATTTTCTTGACCACCCTTGATCAGTACAATGCTCGGGTAGTAACTCAAACTATCGAAGTGAATTCAGAGCTGGGAAAGGATTTTATTGCCCAGTTCGCTGCGGCTGAAGTAGATGCTGGTATCACCGAAGCGACTAAGGAAGAGCGAGTAGCAGAAATTAAACAAACTATCGCTGACTTACTAAAAGCCATTATCAATATGCTGCAAGAATTAAAATACTGGCAGAGCTAATTTATGATCAATTGGCTTTTGTTTAATGTTCAGACGATTAACCTCCTCTATGCCTTAGCCGGCTTGGGGGTGTTATTGCTTACAATTGTACTGGCTTTTGATTATTGCTGGGGTGGGCAAAAAATCTATCAGCAGTTTATCGCTAAATATGTCTGGGTGTTTATCTTACTGACTAGTATCGGTGGGGCGGCGACAACTCTTTTGTATTCTGAGGTCTTTGGGTTTATTCCGTGTTCACTTTGTTGGCTGCAACGCGTTGCCCTTTATCCGCAAGCCTTGATGGGAATCGCGGCGTTTAGAATTAAAGACGCTAAACATTATCCAATTTATGCCATTGTGTTGTCAGGCTTTGGATTTTTGGTGGCGGTGTACCAATACATTTATCAAATGGTTCCCCAAGAAGTTCTACAATCTGGACTGATGCCTTGTCTGGCTGACGGAAGCGCCGATTGCTCTAAGAAAGTGATTGAGTTGTTTGGCTTTGTGACTTTTCCATTTCTCTCAGCGGTGATGTTTGCCTTTCTAATTGTAATTTATTTGCATTTGCGCAAGGCAGCGGGAGTACGATAGTGACTGAAGTCCAGCGCTTACTTATTAGTATTGTCATAAAGAGCTTGAGTTAAGAGTTGTGGGATGGTAATTTATCTATATGAAAAACAGAAACTTATTTATATTAGCCGCCGTGATTTTATTGGTGGTAGCGGTAGTGATTTTTGTAATTAAGCAAAAAGGTACTAATGTTGAATCAACTGTTAAGCAGGTCGTTTTACAGGGCGAAGCAATTGATATTGCTTTAGACTATTACAATAACTGGCTAGAGGCAGCGCAATCAACTACGACCAATCCCTACGATCAAGGTTTAGATAAATTGGACTGGCTAGGAACTGAGGTTAAGGATTATTTGGTTAAAACCAAAACCGATGAATCTAATTTAGACCCAGTTTTATGTCAGACAGTGGTACCCGAAAAAATCGGGGCTAAGCCGGTCTTTGAAACTCCAGCTAAAGCCCAATACATGATTATCGCTCGCGGTACGGCTGCTGATAAATCTCAGCAGTCAATTGTGACACTAGAGTCGCTGGATGGTGGTTGGTATATTTCTAATATTACTTGTGGTAATGGAGAAACAGCACCAGCGCGAGAATTTACCTTTGAAAAGGAAGGCTATCTGCTAAAGAGTGTGCCACCACCGCTAGACTCAAACTATTGGCACCTAGTTTATAAGATTGATGGAGTTGATGGTCATACCGCACAGTTATTCTTTAGTGAGACTAGTGTTTGTGTCTTGACTGACGGAACTGAAAGTCCATGTAATCAAGATAATTTTGATGAACCGAGTAAGGCAATGATTAAAGGACAAATGACTGAAGCCGGAGCTGAAGTGAACCGAGTTGAATTTATTAAAGACTAGCGGTTGGCTAGAGAAAGTAAAGAGCGCGGCCTACGGCCGCGCTCTTTTATTAAAACCAGAGTTTGTAGATTTTGTTATACTACTGAAAATAAATATTTTATGACAAACATTAATAAATTTCTGGATGAGCTAAATAGTCAGTATGTAAAGCTACATAAAAATTACGAAACCTTATTTTGGACGTTGTATATGGGTGATAAGTCAGTCGGGCAAAAGAAGGATAAGGCCCTAGCGACTTTAGATAATTTTAGAAGTAATAGTGAATTACGCAATCAGGCCGCTAGCTTGATGGTAAAAGCCAATCTAAAACAAAAAGCTCGCTTGCAAACTTGGGTGGATTTTTTTGACCAGTATCAGATGTCTGAAGCGGCTAAGGCAATAAAAGAGGAAATTGCTACTTTAGAAACTCTGATTGAGGGAAAGCGCTCTAGTCGAGTTGAGGGTTATATTGATGGCAAAACAAAAAAATTCGTTAAAGCCTCAATGCTAAAAATGAGAACCCTAATGCAAACTCATCCTGACGAAACGGTGAGAAAGGCCTGTTATGAAGCTAGAGAAAAACTGGCTCATGACTGTTTAAAGGAATATGTTGAGTTGGTAAAGCTAAGAAACAAGTTTGCTCAGGTTCAGGGATATGAAGATTTCTATGATTATAAATTAAGAGCCGTCGATAAAGTAACTAAGCAAGAATTATTTACTCTCTTTGAAGATATTACCAATAAAACTACCAGTCACTTTGCACAAATTAGAGCTTTAGAAAAGAAGCAAAAGGGACTGCGTCAACCTTGGAACTTCGGATATTTTATGTCTGGAGATTTTACCAAGGAAGAAGATCCTTACTTTCAATTTGACCAAGCACTCGAGCGTTGGGGCCGGTCTTATGCGGCCTTGGGAATCGATTTTCAAAAGGGACGAATGCAACTTGATTTATTAGACCGGGAAGGAAAATACAATAATGGTTTTTGTCATTGGCCGGAGTTAGTGCATTTTGAAAATGGTAAGAGAATTTCAGGTGCGGCCAATTTCACTTGTACGGTAGTGGCCGGACAAGTAGGTTCTGGAATAATTGGCTACAATACACTTTTTCATGAAGGTGGACACGCAGCGCATTTTTTAAATGTTGAACAAAAGGATGTTTGTCTTAATCATGAATATGCACCCATGACGGCGGCTTGGGCAGAAACGCACAGTATGTTCATTGATACTTTATTTTCTAGTATCGAGTGGAAGCAGCGCTATGCAAAAAATAATGTCGGAGAAGTTTATCCGTTTGAATTGTTTGAACGAAAAGAAAGAAAATTAAATTTACTTAGACCAATGGGAATTCTCTCAATTATTTTTGTAGCTACTTTTGAGCGAGAAGTATATGAATTAAAAACTCCAACCGCTGAAAAAATTCTTCAGTTAGCTAAAAAGAATCACCGAAAGTTTTATGATATGAAAGAGGATTCGCTACAAGCTCTCAATGTACCGCATATCTATGCTTGGGAAAGTTCCTGTTCTTATCACGGCTATGGACTAGCTGAGATAGCTCTCAGTCAGTGGCGTGAATATTTTTATAAAAAGTATGGATACATTGTCGATAATCCAAAAGTCGGACAAGAAATGAAGCAAACTTGGCGTTGGGGAGCGGGAAAGAATTTTAAGGATTTGGTTAAGTTGGCGACCGGTAAAAAATTATCTACTGCGGCTTTAATCAGAGAGATTACGATGAGTCCAGAAAAGGCTATAAAAGAAGCCAAGGTAAAATTAAAGCAAATGGAAAAGGTAAAAGAATTTAATAAACCAGTTGATCTTAAGGCTGAGATTAAAATGGTTCATGGCAAGAAGACCATCGCGACCAATAAAAGTAGTTTTGAGGCAATGGCTAGTAAGTATGGCCAATGGTTAGAGTCGCAATCAATAAAAGATTAGAGAGTTTGATGTCAGTAAAACTTCACACTTGGTTTTTTCAGGAGTATAGTATTAGGTAACACTATGAACGAAAGTATTTGTAATAAAGTTAATGAATATCGAACTAAACTAAACTTAACGCAAGAAATGTTGGCGGATAAGGTTGGTGTAACTAGACAAACCATCATTGCGATTGAGAAGGGTAATTATACCCCATCAGTTTTATTGGCTTTAAAATTAGCTAAAGTTTTTTCAGTACCAGTAGATGGTATATTTAACATCAAGTATGAATAAGAAATCCCTTCAAGTTATAGTTGCGTCAGTCCTAGCTTTCTTTTTAATGGTCTTGGCCGATTTTGTGCCATTTTGGATGCCGATGATGGGTGAGATGATAGCTTTGTCTATTGTCGTAGTTTTGCTTTTAGTGTGGGTAGGCTTTGTTATGCAAGAAGAGGCACGGGATGAAAGAGAAATAGTCTTGAAAATGAAAGCCGGGCGGGCGGCGTATTTATCTGGTTTGGGAGTTTTAACCCTAGGCTTAATAGTTCAGGCTTTTGCACACAATATTGACCCTTGGTTGACTGTTGCTTTGGCGGTAATGGTCTTGTCTAAACTTTTTTCAAGACTCTACAACGAATAATATCCAAAATTACAATGTAAAGTCTACTTTACATTGAATGTAAAATCCTCTATACTTTTGGTAAGAGGATTTTAATATATTTAAATTTTAGTTATGAACAAAATTATTTTAGGTTTAGTTGGAGTATTGGTAATTGGTCTAGTCGCTTACAATCTGGGTGGTGATGAAAAGAAAGCGATGGTAATGGAAGAAACCGGTGACACTATGATGCAAAAAGAAGAAGGGGCTATGATGGAGTCTGAAGGAGCGATGATGGAAGCGAAAGATGATGCCATGATGGCAAAGGTCGGTACTTACGAAGACTACAGTTCAGAAAAGTTGGCCAGCAACGAAAACGTAGTTTTGTTCTTTAAGGCCAGTTGGTGTCCAAGCTGTAAAGCAATTGATTCTGACATCGTTAGTCATTTAGAATCTATTCCAAATGATTTAACAATCCTTAAGGTTGATTACGATAACTCAGCTGAGCTGAAGAAGAAGTATGGAGTGACTTCACAACACACTTTTGTGCAGGTTGATAAGGATGGAAATCTAATTAAAAAGTGGCTAGGCAGTCCAACTCTCGCTAAACTAGTAGCAGAGGTAAAATAAATTCATGATTCTATTACTAATTTCATTTGTAGCGGGAGTGCTGACAGTATTGGCTCCGTGCATTTTGCCTTTACTACCAGTTATTATTGGCGGTTCACTCAGTGGTGATGGTAAAAATTTTCAAACCAAGAAAGTCTTTACGATTGTAGCGGCGTTGAGTTTATCAGTGATTGTATTCACTTTACTACTTAAAGTCAGTACTTTATTTATTGAAGTGCCGGAGTATGTGTGGAAGTGGATTTCCGGTGGAATTGTGATTATTATCGGAGCGGTAACTTTATTTCCGAGTTTATGGGAAGGGCAGTGGTTAGCTAGAATTAGTACAAGATCTAATATTTTATTGGGTAAAGGTAATCAGAAGAAAAGCTTCTGGGGCGATGTAATTATTGGTGCTTCACTCGGCCCAATCTTTTCCACTTGTAGCCCGACCTACTTCATTGTTTTGGCTACAGTATTACCAGCCCAGCCAATCGTTGGTCTAACTTATTTATTAGCTTACACGGCAGGACTAAGTTTAGCTTTATTTTTGATTGCTCTCATCGGGCAAAAGATAATGTCCAAACTCAACTTGGCGGCTGATACACATGGTTGGATTAAGCGTTCCCTCGGTCTACTGTTCATCATTGTTGGTTTAGCGATTGTTACTGGGTTTGATAAAAAAGCTGAGACTGCCATTCTCAATTCTGGTTTTTTTGATATCACCAAAGTTGAACAAAAACTTTTGGAATTAACTGAGCCAGAATCAGCTATAAACAAAGATATCAGTCAGATTGAAACTGAATTAAAAACTAAAATTGATAAAAGCCGCTTGTATAAATTGGCCCCAGAAATCAGTACGCCAGATGGTTTCGTAAATACTGATGGGCAGCCAATTACGCTGGAAGAGTTGAAAGGCAAGGTAGTGATTCTAGAAGTTTGGACTTACAGTTGTATAAATTGTCAGCGGACAATTCCGTATTTGAAAGATTGGTACGAAAAATATCATGATCAAGGTTTGGAAATTGTTGGACTACATACGCCAGAGTTTGCGTTTGAAAAATTACAAAGTAACGTTGAAGCAGCGGTTAAAAACTTTGGCATCAAATATCCAGTGGTTTTGGATAATGATTACTCAACCTGGAATGATTATGGAAATAAATATTGGCCTCGAAAATATCTGATTGATGTTGATGGTTATATTGTTTATGACCATATTGGAGAGGGAGCTTACGAAGAAACTGAAAAAGAAATTCAGAAGGCCTTGGCTGAGAGAAGTGAGCGAATGGGAATGAGTAAAGAGATGGTAATTAAACCGATAGGTACTCCAGACAACGTGGTAACCGTTGAACCCGGTATGGTAAATAGTCCAGAAGTTTATTTTGGTGCCAAGCGGAATACCTTATTAGCAAACGGAAAAGTGGGAGCTTATGGCCTGCAAGATTTAACTATTCCAGCCAGTCGCAAAAACAATCAGCTTTATCTAGGGGGTACATGGGATTTTACTGGTGAGTACACTGAAAATAAATCAACGGCGGTAATTAATTTTAATTACGATGCTAAACGTGTCTATTTTGTGGGCGGTAGTGATGAAGGAGTTGAAATTGATGTTTATCAAGATGATAATTTTGTTAAAACCATTAATGTTAAGGCAGAACAGCTTTATGAATTAATTGAAGGTGACTCATATGGTCAACACAGTTTAGAGTTGAGGGTTAAGGGGGCTGGTTTAAAGGCTTTCACCTTTACTTTTGGTTAGTAAATAAGCCATATTTTAACGTAAAATCACCTCACCCAAGAGGTGATTTTTTGGTAAAAGCACAGCTTAATATTGAATTTTCTGCTACGAATGATACCCTCAAGGTATGAGTCAGTCACAGAATCAGATTAATCAATTAGGGCTCCAAACAATTGTTTCTAACGTGGCGCATATGCGGCGCGAAAAAAACTTTCTGGAAGTTAGGCAAGTAGCGATTAGGCGCGAGCTAAAAAAGATTGAACGGCAATTAAGTGAGAGTGACGATGAGGAAGAAGTCCAAAATCTCCAAGATGTGGCTAATAGTTTATTTACTATCGGTAGTGACTTAGAGTCTTATCGAGACCACCTAGAAAGTGAGTTAGATAAAGTGCGGCGTGGAGTAGAAACTCTATCTAAGCTTAGAGGTAAAAGCAGTCAACAAGCCTTCGCGGCTTATATCGCTGAAGATACTGAACTTTCTATTAAGAGTCTTACACACATACATTCATATTACGACCAAGTCATTGAGACTGTGCGTACGCTTAATAACGATGATGATTTATAATCTCTAAAGAGATTATTTTTAAATTTGAAAGTTTAAATGCAAACTGAATTTGAGGTAGTAGTGATTGGGGGTGGTCCCGCTGGGATGATGGCGGCCGCGCGCGCTAGCGCGCGCGGCCGCCAGGTTCTACTACTCGAAAAAAATCATGTCCTTGGTAAAAAGCTAGCTATTACTGGCGGTGGTAGATGTAACGTTACCAACAATAAACCAGTAGTACGAGAAATGTTAAGTCAGTATAAGGACTCTGGTAAATTTCTGTTTTCGACTTTTATGCAACATGGAGTAAGGGAAAGTGTTGATTGGTTTAATGAGCGGGGAATTAATTTTGTGGAAGAAAATGAAGGACGTTTATTTCCCGATACTCATAAAGCTGAAACGATTAGAGAAACTTTAGTAAATGAATTAAAACAACAGGGCGTAATTATTGAATACGATGAGGCTGTGCAAAGTATCAATAAAGATAAAAAGACCGGTCAATTTTTAATTAAGACCAGTCATCATACTTGGTCGGCTGAGTCGTGCGTGGTGGCTACCGGGGGAACCTCTAGGCCAGAAACGGGTTCAACTGGTGAAGGATTCATTTGGCTTAAACATCTGGGACACACTGTTGTAGCGAATAATATGGCACTGGTACCACTAACGATTAGGAATAGTTGGATTAGTCATCTGTCGGGAATTACTTTGCCGACGGTCAAAATTGCCGTGTATGTAGATGGTAAGAAGCAAGTTGTTAAAAGTGGTAAATTACTTTTTACGCATGTCGGTATCACTGGTCCGACAATTTTAAATTTAAGTCAGTCAATTGGTGATTGGTTGGCACACAGTCCAGTTACTTTGAAAGTTGACTTAGTACCAGATCTTGATGCCGGAGAATTAAAAATAAAATTTTATGAATTACTGGCTAACTCTTCGAACAAAAAAATAAAAAACGTTTTAGTTGATTTGGTACCAACCGCTCTCGGTACAGTTTTATTAGAAGAATTAGGAATTGATGGTGAAACACCGAGTCATAGTGTGACTAAACCAGAACGAACTCAGCTATTAAAAATACTCAAGGCTTTAGAATTAGAAGTTAAAGGTCTATTAGGGAGTGATAAAGCAGTGGTATCAGCGGGGGGAGTAGCTTTAGAGGAAGTTGATTTTAAAACTATGGAATCAAAACTAATATCTGGTCTGTATTTAGTTGGTGATGTTTTAAATATTAATCGTCCGTCTGGAGGGTATAGTTTGCAGCTGTGTTGGAGTACAGGTAGTGTCGCTGGAGACAATGCCTGATACTATATTAAGATATGGGATTATTTAGTAGTGATACACCAAGGCGGGTAACTCAAGATGAGATGAAAGAAATCATGAGTAATTTATATGGCAAATTAGATGAAGAGGAGAGAATTGAAGTAGAAAAATTATTTCGGTCTGATTTGTATGAGTCAGGAGTTGAAGCGGGAATTTCACAAGTTGAGTTTGAGTCGGCTATGCTTTGGCTGCAACAAAATCCTCACAAACATGTCTTGGAAGCTGATGATATTGATTTGATTAAAAAATATTTTGAAGAACACTTAAAAGATTAATTTTCTTATGCTTAAAAAAGTGGTAGTGGCAGGCGGGTGCTTTTGGGGTCTAGAGGATTTGATTCGCAGTCAATCAGGAGTTATTAGTACGGAGGCTGGTTATACAGGAGGTAGTAACGAAAATCCTACTTATGAAAATCACCCTGGTCACGCTGAGGCAGTAGAGATTGAGTATGACGATACAGTGACTGATTATAAGCACATCCTTGATTTCTTTTTTCAAATTCATAACCCGACTACACTCAATCAACAGGGTAATGATAAAGGGACTGCTTATCGTTCAGCTATCTTTTATGCGAATGAAGAAGAGAAGAAAATTGCAGCTGAGATGATTGATGTGGTGAATGAGTCTGAGCGTTGGGACGCTCCAGTGGTCACTACTCTTGAACCATTGACTAGATTTTGGCTCGCAGAAGATTATCACCAAGATTACTTAGTAAAAAATCCTGGTGGATACACTTGTCACGCGATTTATTTTGATAGTTACTTAGACAAATAAAATAAAGGCGCACCCGAGGGTGCGCCTTTATTTTATTTACTTCTTCGGTACAAAAGTCAGAGCTTCTCCGTTTTTGGTACCACGACCAGTTCGACCAATACGGTGAACATAATCTTCGAAGGTGTTTGGTAAGTCGTAATTGATTACGTGAGTTACGTTATCAACGTGAATACCACGAGCGGCTACGTCAGTCGCCACTAGGACTCGAGCGTTACCGCTTTTGAAAGCAGCGAGGGCTCGTTGTCGTTGACCATGACTTTTATTACCGTGGATTGAATCTGATTTGACACCGTTGTGAGTAAGTTCGTTAGAAAGCTTCTCCACACTGTGCTTCATTGCACCAAAGACAATTACTCGTTTGAATTCCTCTTTTTGTAGTAGAGCTAACAAAGTATCAAACTTATGTGCATGTTCGTAAACTACTACGTCTTGAGCAATACTGTCGGTCACATCCTTTTTCTTTACTGAGATAGAGACTGGTGAACGCATGAAGTCGTTAACTAAACGTTCAGCTTCAGCAGTCATCGTGGCAGAGAAGAATAGAGTTTGACGATTCTTAGTTACATTCTCAAGGATTTTTCGCATGTCATGGATGAATCCCATGTCGAGCATTCGGTCGGCTTCGTCGAGCACGACGTTAGTGATTTTGTTTGTCTTTAAATCTCCACGATCAATCAAATCGAGAATTCGTCCAGGAGTTCCGATAATGAAATGGTTAGTTCGTTTCAGAGCTTTAATCTGTGGTCGGATACTAGTTCCACCCACGCAAGAAGTTGAGTAGAGTTTAAATCCAGCGCCGAACTTTCTGAATTCAGTTTCGGCTTGTAAGGCTAACTCACGAGTTGGAGTTAGAATAATAGTTTGCTGATTTTTTTCAGTTAAAGTTTTTTGGATTAGGGGCAAAAGGAAAGCGGCTGTTTTACCGGTTCCTGTTTGGGCTAGACCTATTACATCCTTACCTTCAAGAATTAAAGGAATCACTTGATCTTGAATTGGTGATGGTGAAGTAATACCTTGCTTTAGGACCGTTGCTACGATATCAGCGTGTAGGCCAAAGTCTGCAAATCCGTGCTTTGGTACATAAGCTTCTTCTTGAACTTGAACAGGGTTTTTGTTGATGAATTGTGATGGGTCAAAAGTTGGTTGCTTTCGAGCTCCGCCACGACTACCACCTCGGCCTTGTGGGCGAGCACCAGAACGGCTAACTCCACCAGAACGGCGATTACGATTAAATGATTGTCCAGGTTTGCCTGAACTAGAATAAGGGCGGCGTCCAGATTGAGGACGTCGTGATGTTTGTGTTGGCATCTAAATATTAAATTAAGTGGAGGGTGTGAAACTCCGGGGCGTGTAGGTGATAAAACCAGAAACCTGGCATTTAAGACAGACGTCTGCGGCGAATGTGCCCCACACGAGTTACATAAGCGTTGAGGTACAATAATACATTTTAAATATTTGTCAAATATATATTTGAGGAAAACCTAATTAAATGACTAGCGGTAATAAAAAAACGTGCTAGGATTCGATAATTATGAAGTCAGAAATAGAGTATATCTTTGGAAAGCACGCGGTACGCGAGGTTTTAAACGAGCGACCAGACGTAGTTGTGGAGGCTAATATTGCGGCGGATTTTTCTGATGAGACTATTTTGCAGTTGGTAGATAAGCACAAAGTCCCTATTAAGGTTCTTAATCTTAAAAATCCGCCGCGTGGCGTATCAGCCAATGCTTCTCATCAAGGAATTGTGGCGGGAATTTTACCCCTTAAATTAACAGTCACTTATAAAGAGTTTAAACCGACACTTAGTAAATCAGTTAAAACCGCATTATTAATTTTAGGTGAGGTACAAGACCCACACAATGTAGGTGCGGTTATTCGTTCCGCGGCCGCCTTTGGTTTGGCTGGAGTATTGATTCCTCCACATAATCAAGCACCAGTGACAGGGACAGTGGTGAAGGTTTCAGCGGGTATGGCTTTCCGGATTCCTTTAGTCACTATTCCAAATGTAAATACAGTAATTCGTGACCTGCAAGCAGATGGTTATTGGGTTTATGGTTTAGAAGGAAAGGGTACCACCACCACTGTGAGTGAAAAATTCACCAGACCATCAGTTTTTGTGTTAGGTAATGAAGGTTCAGGTTTACGAGAAAAAACTAAAGAACAGTGTGATGAACTGATTTCAATCCCAATTCATCCACGTTGTGAATCTTTAAATGCCGCCGCCGCGACAGCGATTGTTTTAGCGAGTTGGAGTGCTCAACATCCACAGGCTTTGTCTTAGACTATTGTCTAGTGTAATATACAGCTCATATACGTCGTTCACTTAGTTTAATGTGTGCCACGGAATTTATTTAATATAAGAGTGTAATTTGACTATGAGTGAAAATGAAACACAGTCTACTGCTGAAACAGTGATGGAAACCAGTACATCAACCGCAGTAGCTATGACTAAAAAATCTAATCTAAAAGGCTATATCGCAGCCGTTGTACTAGCTACCATAATTATTCTAGGAGTTTTGTACGTGCTCGAGAAAGAAGGTCGTTCTTCAACTCATATCTTTGCTAATTTAATTGCTAGTCAGGAAGCTAGTAAAACAGTGGCTATTGTGAATGGCGAAGAAATAAAAAATTCAGAGTTAAAAACTAGTATTCAACAATTTACTCAAGCGGCTGTAGCGCAAGGCGTTGATATTACAAGTGTTGATGCACAAACTGAAATCAGAAATCAAGCTTTGGATGTTTTGGTTAATACTCGATTATTAAAGCAAAATGCTTTAAGTAAAGGCTATTCAGTAACAGATGAAGCGGCGGCAGAAAGACTACTAGCGATTGAAACAGAAATTGGCGGAGCAGAGGTTTTGGCTCAGAGAATGACTGAGTTGGGTCTTGAGATGGAACAACTTAAAAAAGATGTAGCGGATGAACTTTTGATTCAACAGTTACTAGATGCAATTTTCGCGGAAGCAAATATCACTGTTAGTGATGAAGAAGTGGCTGAGATGTATAAAAATGCTGGTGGGGCAGAAGCCGGCTTACCAGCTTTAGAAGAAGTGAAGCCTCAAGTAGTAGCACAAATTAAAAATTCAAAAGAACAAGCTGCCATCGATAAGTATCTAACCGACTTAAAAGCGGCGGCTCAGATAGAGAAAAAATAAATTAAATTATTTTAAATAAAAAAGCTCGAATTCATTCGAGCTTTTTTATTGAACAACTCATTTTTGAATTTTATTAACTTGATATACTTAACTTGTATATGGCCATAAAGAAGACAGATTACGCTCATGATTTAACCTACCATCCAAATAGTAGGATGGAGACTTTGAAAAAGATGAGTCTGCCCGAGCGGTCAGCGGTGTTTAGTAATCTTTCACCTTATGTCCAACAGTCTATTCTGAAGCAATTAAAAAATTCTGAAATTGTTGAGATGTTGGATCATATGGATATGCAGTTAGCTGAGCATATCTTAACTAGAATCTCGGATTTAAAACGGCGGGAAAAAATTGTTCAAAAACTGAAGGGTGATGTGAAAGAAAAAGTCGAAGTTTTTTTGCGTTTTCATCCCAAAGCCACTTTATCGTTAATTAATTTTAACTATTTATTTTTAGATGCCGACTTAACTATTGGTAAAGCGGCTGACATTATAGATGAACACTATAAAGAAACTGCTCGCTTTCCAGAAGTGTTAGTGCACGAAAATGGGCAATTAATTGGTGAGGTTCCAATTTCAGCGATGGTAAAGGAAAGAAATTCCAACACCTTGAGGCGGTATGTGCAGCAAGTTAAAACTGTCACTTATCAATCGGAAGTCACCGATATTATTGAAATGTTCGTTAGTCTTGATTGTAAGAAAGTCATTGTGCTAGATAAAGATACTAGTGTCTTGGGAATAGTTTATGTTGATGCCGCGAGACAATTGTTCGGTAATCTACCGGCTGAGTCGTTATACGAATTTGCCGGAGTTGATAATAGTGAGAAACCCTTTGACTCAGTTACTAATAAAGTAAAAAATCGCTATCAGTGGTTGATACTCAACCTAGCGACTTGTTTCTTAGCCGGCTCAGTAATTTTGGCTTTTCAAGACACACTCAACACTTTAACTATTTTGTCAGTCTATATACCAATTGTAGCGGGAATGGGGGGGAATGCAGCTGCGCAATCATTTGCGATTATGGTGCGAGGTATTACTCTCGGTACGGTGTCATTTGAAACTGCTAAGCCAGCGATAAAGAGAGAGTTTTTAGCTGGTATTGTCAACGGTATTATTATTGGCTCAATCGTATCGATAATTTCAACTATTTGGAATGGCGTACCTTTACTTGGTTTAGTAGTCGGTTTAGCCCTAGTGTCAGCCCACATTATAGCTGCTTTGGCTGGTTCGACTATACCTTTAGTAATGAAACATTTGGGTAAAGACCCAGCCGCCACCTCAACTATTTTTATTTCTACCGTGACAGATGTTTTTGGTATATTATTTTTACTTGGTTTTGCCACTCTATTTTTACTTTAAAATGTTATAATTCTAAATATCTAATTACGAAAATAGTTTAGTGACTTATGAAAATTGCCGAAAGAATAGTAATTGTGTTTTTATTTTTGGTTATGATTGGCGGGGGAGCTTGGATTTATTTTGCGGTGCAGTATAAACAAGAAGAAGTAAAAGTAGCGGTTGCTAATGGTGACTATCAAATTCCTTTAGAAAAAGACTTACCTAAAGAGGAGATAGTTAAAGAAGATTGGCGGACGATTTATCCGGTGACGGTTCCAATTACTATTGCTTCAACTACGGTTGAGGCTTCAGTGGCCGATAGTATGTCTGAGAGAATTAAAGGTTTGTCTGAGACACCATTTTTACCTGACGGAGTAGTAAAATTATTTGCTTTTGGTACTCCAGGGGAGCACTCAATCTGGATGAAGGATATGAATTATTCGTTGGATATAATTTGGGTATCTAAGGAAGGTGTAATTGTTCATATAGAGAAAAATATTTCCCCAGACACTTTTCCAACGGCTTTTTCTACACCAACTCCAGCCTGGTATGTAATTGAGGCAGCAGCCGGATTTGTAGATACAAATAAAATTGTAAGGGGAGACAAAGTAATTTTGCCGAACTAGCTGAGACAGGTCAGGGCCAGCTAGACACCAGCTCTCAATGACATATTTTGAGCGTTCGCGGGGATTAAGTGCTTATAATAAATGGCATACGTCGGAGCGTGTGATAAATATGTCATTGAGTAATAGGTAGGGGTTATGTTTATTGAAATTTACTTATATTTGTTGTATAATGTGAGGACACGATGATCGCCCTTAGTAATTTATTATTAGGGGAGGAAAGTCCGGACACGCCCACGACTTGTCGTGGAGGATGGTAGCGGGTAACACCCGTCGTACAGCAATGTAAGAGGTGCGAGCAGAGACGTCCTGAGCGAAAGTGAAGGAATTCCTTAATGGAATAGTCTAATTGGCAACAATTAGGGTGAAACGGCTAAATCCTTACCTGCGTGCAAGGCCGTGCCTCGCTGGCTCAGTATCTTTAAAAAGGATTTTGAGCCAGCGAGGAGAGCCGCAAGAGACGAATAGTAATGTTAGTCCTAGGTATATGATCATCCGCGTTTACGCGACAGAATCCGGCTTACGTGTAACAGAGGACACCCGACTAGGGTGTCTTTTTGTATGTGTTAGAATTAGTGCATATTAATTAGTGGTTTTTTTATGACGGGTAATCAATTTATTCCAAAGATGAGTAAGTTTCCTGAGGAAACTAATGAGGCTGAAGTTAAAGGTAGTAATGATGATTTGATTGGTACAACATTGCTTAGCTTAGTCCAGCATTCGTTAATAATTTTGATTGGTTTTTTACCAATTTTCTTTACGACTGGTCTGTGGGCCTCGCTCGGTTTCGATAAAATAATTTTCACACTTTTATTTGCTCTAATTGCCTTAGTGGGCGGTAGTCTACTGACACTCAGAAGACAGAGCTTAAAAACGGTAATACCACTACCGCTGTTAGGTTTTTGGATTTTTGTGGCGTCGGCTTTAGCTTCAGGCTTGTTGTCAGGGGATGTACAAGATGCTCTGCGCGGAAGATTTATGGAAAACCAAACTGTCGCTTTCTTTGCAGTGTTAGCGTTAGCTATGACAGTGCCACTTTTTCTCCAAAATTCTAAAGTCGCTACTAGCAAAGCTTTGGCTTTGTTTAGTATCTCAGCGGTTTTAATTTTGGCCTACAACCTCATCAGATTAATTTTTGGAGCTAACTTTTTAACACTGGGTAGTTTCGGTACTCTAACAGCTTCTCCAATCGGTAGTTTAAATGATTTAGCTATCTTTTCAGCGGTAGTAATTATTTTTGGCTTAATTACCTTAGTTCAATTACCATTAAAAACTTGGTTACAATATTCCATTTCAGGACTGATAGTTTTGTCTTTAATCATGTTGGCAGTGGTTAATTTTTTTAACGTTTGGTTGATTGTTTGTTTCTTCTCTTTCCTAATGCTTCTATATCTATTATCTAGAGATACTATTTTCAAAACCACTGAAATTACTTCGACCAAAAATTCCCGAGCCTTGATTATCGTAACAACGTTGGTTTGTCTTTCTAGTGTTGTGTTTGTTATTGCTGGTGACTACGCTGGGGCTAAACTAAGTAAATTGACCAGTATTGATTATGTTGAAGTTAGGCCATCACAAACCGCTACGATGGATATTGCTCGGGCGGTCTACGGAACTAATGCGCTACTCGGAGTTGGTCCAAATAAGTTCGCTGACGCTTGGCGATTACATAAAAATGAAAATATTAACCAAACCATTTTCTGGGATACTGAATTTAGTTTTGGTAGTAGTTTTGTTTCAACTTTATTTATCAACCTGGGAGTTTTGGGAGGAGTGGTGTTTGTTCTCTTTAGCTTAAGTTTCATTTATTTAGGTTATCGAATGTTACTCAGAAATACCGAGAATGATTTTTATTGGTATTACTTAGGAGCAGTGTCGTTTGCTGTTTCAAGTTTTGTTTGGTTAATGTCTTACATTTACAATCCGGGAACTACTATCTTGATTATCGGGGCTTTGTTTACCGGTCTAACCTTTGTGGCAGCCGGTCCTTTGCTCCCGAGCATGTTACGCAGTGTGCCATTGGTAACCAATCGTAAATCAGGCTTTTTATTAATGTCATTAATAATCGTAGTAGTGACAGCCTCAGTTGCAATTTTATTTTCAGTCGCTAAACAGTATGTCGCACAAGCTAATTTTTCAAAGGCTCAAGTTCGCTCTGAATCAATTGAAGTTTTTCAAGCTTCAGTTGCAAATTCATATGACTTGTATGGTGATGATACTTTCTTAAATACTTTGGCTCAAGTTAAAGTTTCAAATATAAATTCCATTTTAAGCATTACTGAACCAACTGAAGCAGAGCAACAACTCTTCTTGAATGCTGCTCAAGAAGCTTTGCAGTTAGCGAATCAAGCGGTTCAAAGTGATGCCGGGAATCCACTTAACCAAGCTGTCTTAGCTAGTGTCTACAATTCTTTAGCGGTAGCCGGAATTGAAGGGGCTGAAGATAGAGCAATTGCTAGTTTAGACGAAGCCCAAAAATTAGATCCGCTAAATCCTGGTTACCATTTAATTTCTGCGCAAATGGCCTCTAGAGTTAATAATTTGGCTTTAGCTCGAGAGCAAATTTATACGGCTTTAAATTTGAAGCGTAATTTTACCCAGGCTCTATATTTGTTAGCCCAGATTGAAATTATTGATGGTCACACCGAGGAAGCGATTTCTGCTACGCAAGCTATTCTTACCCTTGAGCCAAATAACCCAAGTCGATATTTACAATTAGGTTTATTGCAATCAGCCGCTAAGAAAAATGATTTAGCCGTAAATGCCTATGAAGCAGCGATTAAACTTGATCCAACTTATGCTAATGCTCGGTATTTATTAGCAATTGAATATTTAAATTCCGGTAATAAAGATAAAGCACTAGAAGAGTTGAAAGTAGTTCTAGAGACTAACCAAGATAATGTCTTGTTAAGTAATTTGATTAGTCAAATAGAGGCTGGAGGGGAAGTTACTATTCCAGATTTTGGTTTGAATATACCAGTTAAAGACAATACACCTCAAGCTGGTTTTGAAAGTTCAGTGACTACCGATGGAGAAGTTGATACTAATTTAGTTAGTCCAGTTAACACAATTTCAGATAAAGAGACAGCGGAAACAGAATCTACAGAAGCAGTTGTTATCGACAACGCTACCACTAGTGAAACTTCAAGCGAAGCAACTGAGTAGTACCTTATATGGTTAAGCGAGTGTTTAATTTTGTGTACCAAGAAGTACGCGGCTTACATCAGGCCGCGTACATTTTGGCGTTATTTGCTTTTGGTTCACAGATATTAGCGATTGTTAGGGATAGGCTTCTAGCTCATACCTTTGGAGCGGGTGCGGAATTAGATTTGTACTATGCGGCTTTCCGGATACCTGATTTATTATTCGTATTGTTCGCCTCAGTTTTATCGATTTATGTTTTACTACCGTTTGTAAATCGTTACACAGAAGCCGATACTCCAGCCAGTGGAGCGATGGTCCTGTCACAAATTTTTACGTTATTTTTATACGTTTATATTGTGGTGGCTGGTCTACTGGCTTTCTTGGCTCCTTGGTATGTACCAAAATTCTTCCCGGGCTTTGCTGGTGAATATGAGAATTTAATCTTGATGTTGCAGATTCTATTGCTACAGCCATTCCTTTTAGGTCTGTCCAGTTTGTGTGGGGTGGTAACGCAAATGAACCATCGGTTTATTCTCTATGCCCTTAGTCCGCTTTTGTACAACTTAGGAATAATTCTAGGAATTATCTTTTTGTATCCATCCTTTGGTTTGGTCGGACTCATTATTGGAGTAGTAGTAGGTGCTTTGGGTCACTTATTGATACAAATACCGTTTGTGGTGAATAGTGAGTATTCATTTTCACTGATACCAAAAATCCAGTGGTCACTGATTGCTAAAGTTTTGGCTGTTTCAGTCCCGAGAGCTTTAACTTTATCAGTCAATCAATTCGTGTTATTGGTTTTTATTGGTATGGCATCAGTGATGGCGGCTGGTTCGGTGTCAGTTTTTCAATTTGCTTTTAACTTACAATCAGTCCCACTAGCTATTATTGGTATGAGTTATTCAGTGGCAGCTTTTCCAACTTTATCTAATCTCCACTCAAAAAAGGACGGTAGCGGCTTTAACCTACAGATCCTAACTGCCTTAAGACACATTGTGTTTTGGTCAATTCCAATTGTTGGTCTAGTGATTGTATTACGAGCGCAAATTGTCCGAGTCTTATTGGGGAGTGGAGAGTTTGATTGGGGAGACACCAGATTGACTGCTGCCATTTTAGCTATATTTGTTTTATCTTTGGTGGCGCAATCAGCTTTATTGCTGTTAATCAGAGCTTTTTATGCGGGTGGTAGAACCATGCTGCCACTGGTCGTAGCTTTAACTAGCGGACTGGTTTCTATCGCTTTGGCCTATTTTTTACAAAGTCTTTATTTAGAACATGCCAATTGGCAAAACAGTCTTAATGAGATTTTTAGATTAAATAATGTTAAAGGCAC
>CAZWXM010000010.1:20009-23394 GCA_964637855.1 uncultured Candidatus Saccharibacteria bacterium
CCAATTGGCAAAACAGTCTTAATGAGATTTTTAGATTAAATAATGTTAAAGGCACTGAAGTTATTGTCTTAGCGATTGCTTTTATGTTTGGTCAGTTTTTACAATTAATAATTCTAGCTATCGCTTCCATTAAAGCTTTTAGTATTAGCTATAGACCACTAGCGAGAATCTTTTTTCAATCCACTTTAGCTTCTTTAGCTGGCGCGATTTCTTCTTATGTCACACTAGCCTTTGTGGTTGATGGAATAAATCAAGAGACTTTCATTGGAATTATGATTCAAGGAGTGGCGGCTGGTATTATGGGCTTACTGGCCATCGTGCTGGTTTATGGAGCTACTGGTTCCAATGAACTAAAAGAAATCTTTAAATCCTTCCAAACAAAAATCTTCAGCACGGACGTTATTGCTCCACAATAGATTTAGACTAGTTTTTCCGAGTGGAGTGGGGTAGAGTAGAGCCACTGTAAAATTATGCACATCAGAAATTTTAGTATTATTGCCCATATTGATCATGGTAAATCTACCTTGGCTGATCGCATGCTCGAAGTGACAAAAACGGTCGAGGCTAGGAAAATGAAGGCTCAAGTACTCGATTCAATGGATTTGGAGCGGGAACGCGGTATTACTATCAAAATGCAGCCAGTCCGCATGAAATATGAGCATGAGGGTGTTTGGTATGAATTTAATCTAATTGATACGCCAGGACATATAGACTTCTCCTATGAGGTTTCTAGGGCTCTAAAGGCCGTTGAGGGCGTTTTACTGTTGGTGGATAGTACTCAAGGTGTCCAGGCTCAGACTTTAACTACTTTGCAGATGGCTAAGGACTTAGGACTAACTATTATTCCAGTTTTAACTAAGACTGATGTACCACACTCGCGACCAAAGGAAATTGGTGAGGAAGTTATGAAATTGCTTGGTTGTGCCCGCGAAGACATTCTTTTAGTGTCTGGTAAAACAGGTGACGGAGTAAATGAGCTTTTAGAAGAAATTAGAATTAAAATTCCACCACCAACACCGAGTACAATCGATGAGTATCGAGGTTTGATTTTTGACTTCCAGTACGATAATCACCGGGGCATTATTATTTTTATGCGTGTGTTTGACGGCACGGTGAAGAAAGGTGATGTTTTAAGATTTGCTTCTAGTAAGCGCAGTTTTACTGCCCTTGAAGTGGGTATTATTACGCCTGAAGAAACCCCAGTAGCTTCTTTAGAGGCGGGAGAGATTGGCTACATTGTAACTGGTATAAAGGAACCAGGAGTAGCAGCGGTGGGAGATACTCTAACCTTTGAGCGTTCAACCGCTAGTCCGCTGGCCGGTTATCAACTAGCTCGACCAGTGGTTTGGTCTTCAATCTTTTCAGAGAATCAAGATGAGTTTACACAACTGCGACAAGCTTTAGATAGATTAAAATTATCAGACTCATCCCTATCTTATGAAGAGGAATCGTCAGGAGTTTTAGGGCGTGGTTTTAGGTGTGGTTTCCTAGGAATGCTCCATATGGAAATTATCACGGAACGTTTAAGACGTGAGTTTAATATTGATATTATTATCACGTCACCCTCAATTTCTTATGAAATCACTTGGCCAGATGGCCGGATTGAAGAAATTTATGCCGCTAATCGTTTTCCTGAGCATGGTGAAAAAGTATCAGTGCGTGAGCCTTGGATATTAGGACAAATTATTTTACCGGGTGAATATATCGGAAATATAATGATGCTACTGTATGAACACGAAGCGGGAGTGATCGACACTGAGTTATTTGGTGACGGAAGAACTATTCTAACTATTGAAATGCCGTTACGAGAATTAATGCGTGGTTTTTTTGATCGGCTAAAAAATGCTAGTAGTGGCTATGCTTCACTTTCGTATGAGATTGCAGAAATGCGTAATGCCAATGTGACTAAATTGGACGTTCTAGTAGCTGAAGAAGTAGTACCGGCTTTTTCAAGAGTAGTGGGAATGGCTCGCGCTGAAATAGATGCCAAGGCGATTACTGAAAAACTTTATACAGCGTTACCAAGGCAACAATTTACAGTTAAGGTACAGGCTAAAGTAATGGGTAAGCTAATTGCCACTAAAAAAATTACCGCTTTGAAGAAAGATGTGACGGGACATTTGTATGGTGGAGATATTACACGAAAAATGAAATTGCGAGAAAAACAAAAGAAGGGTAAAGCTAAGATGCTGGAACGAGGTAAAGTCCATATTCCACAAGAAGTTTTTATGAAAATGATGAAGAATGATGCGTAAGCCAAGGAATGAAGTGACTATGGCGAACGTACGTCAGTAATTCGAGCCTTTACTAGCGAGAATTATCGACGCGGGAGCTCTAAAATCTAAATATATTTTTTAATAATTTTAGGTGTGTAAAATAAAGGGCGGTCCCGTAGGGACCGCCCTTTATTTTATTGACCAAAGATTGCTGCTCCTCCAGAGTAAGCAAATATCATACTAAGTATGATTAAGAGTGCAAATCCACCCCAAATCCACTTAATGGCTTTTTTAGTCTTCTCGTGAAATAAAAAACTCATGCTCACTATTGTAACTGATAGTTTGTTGTAGGTAAATGATAGTATAATAGGCATGAATGCTGCAGCTCGCCGCCAGTAGATTCTTCCTAGGTAGGTCGAATCATACTGAGGCGCCTGTATAATTTCGTAATAATCGCGTTCCAGCGCTCATTTCTTAATCAATGTTTGATTTTCACCAAAAACGTAAATTTAAGACAATTTTACACTCTCCTTATACCCAAGGTTTCATTTTAGTACTAGTTTTATGGATAGGGTGGAGCGCTTATATTCGGTATGATATCGCTCAAGAAATGGTAGCAAGAAGAGAAGTGGCTGAAGAGCAAACCAAAGCCCTCGAGGCACAAAGAGAAAGATTGGAAGCACAAGTAAAATACTTAACTAACGAAAGAGGGATTGAGGCCGAAATGCGTCGACAATTTGACGTGGCTTTAGAGGGGGAACAAGTAGTGGTAATTGTTGAAGATGAAGCTGTGTCAGAAGTCATGCCGTTATCGACTTCAACTGCTGAAGCTGAACCAAAGTGGTACCAGTTTTGGCGATAAGTGATATAATGCTCGGGTTAAAGATTAAGTTATTTTATTTATGGATAAGTCAGTTACTATTTATAGCACCCCAGTTTGTCATTTTTGTCACGCTGCTAAAGATTTTTTCAAGGAAAACAATGTTGAGTACGTTGAAAATGACGTAGCCTCTGATGCTGAAAAACGACAAGAAATGATTGATATGACCGGACAAATGGGTGTGCCAGTAATTCGAATTGGTGATGATGTAGTGATTGGTTTTGATGAACCAAAAATCAAGGAACTTTTGGGACTATAATCTCATTTAGCTCAACAAAAAACCGCCTCA
>CAZWXM010000011.1:0-20713 GCA_964637855.1 uncultured Candidatus Saccharibacteria bacterium
ATACCGCTAATGATGACTGGTATATCTACTGGCAACATGCGAAAGAAAAACTCATTGAAATCCCAATTCATAATTTTACCTATGAGTAGATTTTGTGGTTCTCCAACTAATGTCGTGATTCCGCCAAGCATAGTACCAATCGCCGCTAACATTGCTATTTTACGCAGGTAAGCTCTTAGATTTTCTAAAAGCTCTTTTCGATGATGGTCAATCGCTACGTCGTTAGTTAAGTCGTGATTAATCGGATTTTTACTTTCGTATACGTGATAAATTTCGTAGGCCGAAAGTAAGACCGCAATCACCACTGCAGTCACCGTCAGTGCATCTAAAATTCCAGAAAATACCGCTGCTGAAAGTAAATAGAAAAAACCAATTATGATTTCTCCCGGTAGTGCCAGTAACGCCCGTAAAAAAATATGAGTTAAAAATTCTTTTAGGAGCGTAACTGCTGTTACTACAAATAGAATTAAAAACAATATTGGCATATTGTGTTCAATCTCAGCCTGGAGTGTCGGTATCGAGACTAATTCAAGAGCCATCGCTTGTAAAAGTAGTAACCCTCCTGACCACAACGGATAGCAAGTACGAGTTAAAGCTAAAGTTAATATAAACTCAAACAAAATCAACCAGCCTGTTACAAAAGCCCCGGATGTTTTAAAAGAGACTACATTTATGATTAGGAGAAAAATTAAACCATTTTTATACCAATTTGGTGTTTCGCTGCCGAGAAAATCTTTCCCGAGAGCGCCTAGCCAACTTTCTTCATGTGTTCTTATTGCATTGGACATTTAGTCCTCCTTTTTAGATTGAATGTAAAAGATCAAAAAAAATACCGAGGCTGATTATAGCATTAAATATAAGTTTTGTAAATAAAGATAATTTTTAATTACTTGTGAACCAAGCAAGCTAATTAACGGTTTTTCTCTTTAGCCGGCTTGCCAAGAGTGCAAGCAAGGTGTATTGTTCGTAAGTGCGAACAATTACTGACAAACAGAAACTTAGTTCTGCTAGGGAAGACTACCTTCGGGCGATTTATATATTGCAGCAAGGCTCCGGCGAGACGGGAGTGACCCAGATTGCTAAGCGCCTAGGTTTGAGTAAGTCGACTGTTTCCGAAAGATTAAAAGATTTAGCGGCGGCTGGTTTGGTAAAAGCTGGTTCTTACGCTCAGGTTTCTTTAACCGAAAAGGGAAATAAGCGCGGAGAAATCTTAACCTACAAACATCGGATTATTGAAGTATTTTTGAATTCAGTTTTAAAAATGCCAAAGAATAAAGTGCACGAGGAAGCGGAACGATTGGAGCATACTTGCAGTGATGAGGTGGTTAAACGCTTAGAGAAATTTTTGCAATATCCCACCCTAGACCCACATGGTTCAAAAATTCCAGAAATAAATTGGAAGAAATAACTTATTAAAAATTAATTAAATAATTAAATAAAATGGAATGGTTTATTACACAAGGTCCCGTGATTCAAGCGACATTAGCTGGACTTTTTACTTGGGGAATGACAGCTCTCGGTGCCTCAGCGGTCATCTTTTTTAAAACGATTAATAAAAAAGTTTTAAACGCGATGCTGGGTTTTGCGGCTGGAGTAATGATAGCGGCTAGTTTTTGGTCTCTTTTAGCCCCAGCGATTGAAATGGCCGAAGGCGGACCACTTCCGGCTTGGTTGGTTCCTGCGATTGGTTTTTTCCTAGGAGCTTTTGTCTTATTGATAATGGATAGAATTATCCCGCACCTACACATTGGTTCTCCGATTGAAGAAAGTGAAGGGATTAAAACTTCTTGGCACCGAAGCGTGCTGCTAGTTTCTGCGATTACTCTTCATAATATCCCTGAAGGGTTAGCGGTTGGTGTGGCTTTTGGAGCGGCTTACATTGGCCTAGATAGTGCCAGCTTAGCGGGAGCGATTGCTTTAGCAGTGGGGATTGGAATTCAGAATTTTCCAGAAGGAGCAGCGATATCAATTCCACTCAGACGGGAAGGTTTTACTCGGTTTCGTAGTTTTATGTACGGTCAATTCTCTGGGATTGTAGAGCCAGTCGCGGCTGCTCTAGGAGCCGCTTTAGTGATAGTAGCGGCGCCAGTTTTACCTTACGCTTTGAGTTTTGCCGCTGGGGCAATGATTTTCGTGGTGGTAGAAGAGATTATTCCTGAATCACAAAGAGGAGGTAGTACCGACTACTCAGCAGTGGGAGCCATCCTTGGTTTTATGGTCATGATGATGCTAGATGTAGGACTAGGATAATAGCTAAATTAATAATTTTAAAAAAGCCGGAAAAGATGAAATCTTTTCCGGTTTTGTTAAATTAATTTACTGCCATAACACTTTCTTCCATTTGGACTAAAATTTTTTCAACTGTACTTACTTCACCACCCATAGCTTTGTACATATGGATATAACTTGAGACAAATCTAATTGAAAAATTAATGTACCTTCCGTAAATGTTGAGCAATAAATCCTTATCAGGATCAACATGGGAAGACATTTTTCTGGTTACTTCACTGATTAAAAAATTTTCTCCCTCATTACCATTTTTTAAATACTCAAGAAAATTAATAGTATCATTAATTTCTGAAGGGTGAATAACTAAACTCAGACTTTTCTTTTCCTTACTAAAACCAAGTTTCATGACAACTCTCCTTGTGAGGTTCAAACTAAAGATACTTTACGACTTTAGTGCCAATTGTCAATAAAAAAGCCTGAGCTCGGCTCGGACTATTTTTTAACTTGTATTAAAGTAATACTTAGTGTGGCGCACATAACAATAAAAAATCCCAACTAAAGTTAGAAGGGATTTGTTTTTGGTTGGGGGACTGAACTTCAGTCCAAAGAACATTACAGGAGATGATTACATTTGTGGAAGTGCGAAGTCGCAACTTTGTACAAATGTAAAGATCAACCTATGCATACATAATATTCTTTTCTCGCCATTTGTCGAGTTGTGGCTGGGGATAAGGGGATTGAGATGGTGCGGGGTGGTGTAAATATTCTCTAATAACAGCCCTTACTATCAAGCAGTTTGTTAGTTAAATAAAAGACCGTAAAACGTAAGTTTTGCGGTCTTTTATTTAATGCTGTGATCCCACGGAGGATCGAACTCCGATTTGCAGGATGAAAACCTGCTGTCCTAACCATTAGACGATGGGACCATATTGTTCTTTACTTCAGTACCTCCCTTAACTTTTACCGCATCGTCAGGTTTTCATTGATGAAAACTTTTCCTTCGGATGAAATGATATCCCATACCATTTCATTATCCTAACCATTAGACGATGGGACCAATTTTGCTCTTGATTTAAGACTAAACTATAGCTGTAACCAAGTGCGCCACATAATACCAAAATATCCAGAAAATGCCAGTCCTTTTTACTGGGACGTAAATCTAATTAAACTCGAGTAGTTATAGATTATTGGATTATCTTACTTTGCAGGTAGGTTTTTTAATCTCGAGTAAGGCACTTTAGCTAATGGTAGTGGCACTTTACTAAGGTGAAAACCTCGGGTAGGTTTTTCCTCGGGAATTTCAAAACAAATCTTCATGGAGCCAATTTCTTTAGCGATGATTGAGACTGAAACAACGGTTTGATGTTTGTAAGGTTTTATTTGTACTTTGTCTAGATGTAAATTTAGTTGATCATATATTATATTTAGGTTATCGCACTGCTTAGAAGTGAGATGAGTTTGGATTAAAAAATTAACAGTTTCTAAGTGACCTCTTTGTAGAGTAATACCATTGAAAAGGTTAAAATTTTTGATGTAGGGGCTAGCTAAAAGTTCGTTGTCAGTAACGAACAAGGGGTAGAATCTAATCATAGGCCAAGGGGATTAAACTAATAATTTCCCAACGGTGGCTGAATTAAGAATCGTTTAAGTATAAAAGTTAGCTACTGGTTTTATGAGAAACGGTTCGCTTACAGCTAATTTATGCTAACGCTTTCACTAAGCTGGTCAATCCACTTATCATCATAGTTTTACACGGGCTTTTACAGACTTTATATACAGGCTTATTCACAGTGTTATACACAGAATGGCTATAAATAAGGAGTTTGAAATTGCGTTGACTTAAGTTGTCAATATGAGAATCTAGTTGTAGGTTTGCGTGGTGGTGGAGTATTCAAATACTTAGCTCGAGGCTACGAGCAATACACGCAAGCCGAAGCTCTACGTTGTATTGAGCGAAAGCGCCCTGGAGGGGGCGCTTTTGCTGTTTAAGCTATTTTATACCTATTTTAAAAAAGGACCCTTTAGTGGTCTTTTTTAAAATAGGCTACTTAGTCTTGAGAGTGACGTAGATATCTTCTAGGGCACGTACCCCATCACCAGCTGAGATATTATTTTGGTGATACTTAACATTAGTACAATCTCCCGCCGCCCAAATATTTGGTGCCGAAGTCTTTTGAGTCCAAGGGTCAATTTTAACGCGCTTGAATTCGTCTAGTTCAACTACTGCTACGGCGAAATTAGTATTTGGAATCATACCGATTTCAACGAAGATACCGGTGACCGGAAGAGTGTGTTCGGTGCCAGTAGTGACATCAACGTATTTCAAACCACTAACGAATTTGTCAGCCACTACTTCTTTGGTGTCGGCGTTTAAGATACCAGTCATGTTTTCGTGGGCGAGCACTTTTTCAACTGTTACTGGGTCAGCTTTGTATGAGTCTCCACGATTTAATAAGGTTACGCTTTTAGCGTAAGCCAACAGCTGAGCGGCTGTTTCAAAGCCAGCATTACCGCCACCAATCACTACTACATCTTGGCCAGCAAAAATTGGCCCATCGCAACTAGCACAGTAGGTGACACCCTTGTGTTCAAATTCATCAGCGCCTGGTACTGCCAAACGTCTTCGTTGTGAGCCGGAAGCGATAAGAATAGCTTTACCTTCGTGCTGTGAGTTATCAGATAAAGTGACCTTATAACCTGCCTCAGTCTTTTCCAAGCTAGTAACAACTTGGTTGGCTACAATATCGACAATATCAGTCGCGTAAGCTTCTAGGTGAGTTTGTAGGTCCTTGGCTAATTTATCTCCCGTGATTGATGGCGTTCCAATCCAGTTTTGAATATCAGTTGAAACCGTACTTTGACCACCCCAATCTTTAGTGATGAGAAGCGTGCGTAGTTTTTTTCTAGAAGCGTAAACCCCGGCTGAGATTCCCGCCGGACCACCACCAATAATTAATAAGTCGTACATAATCAAGCAAATCAGAAATTTATAATAAAGTTTTACTACAATAACATAAATAGAGTTTAGGTAATAGAAAACCCCTCATCAAGTTGAAGGGTTTTCTAATTTTTAGCTAAGGAGGGGTGAACGAGTGCGTTTTACTTTAGCTTTGAACGACGTAGGAAGGCAGGCACTGCGCCCCAGTCATCATCGTCATCATTATCATCAGCGGCGTCAATTGGTTTTGGGTCATGTTTCATCGGCTCTTCCTTCTTGATTGGTGCGCTAGCGATATCCTTCATAGCCTCAGGTTTCTTAGGTAGGGAATTGAAGATTTTTCCTCGGCTAGCTACTGGTTCTGGTTCTTCTTCAACTTCCTCTGGCGCTGCTATCGGTGCTCGGCGAGCAATGTTGTAGCTACTATTATTGTTATCTGATTCTTCTGGGAAACCAGTCGCAATCACAGTCACCTTAATTTCATTCTTCTTAAGTTTGTCGTCCTTAATCGCTCCGAAGATGACTCTTGCTTGTGGGTCGATAGATTCGGTAATCACTCGAGCGGCATCTTGGATTTCTAACATACCTAAATCATCACCACCGGCAATCGCAAAGAGAACACCCTTAGCGCCAGTGATAGAAACTTCAAGTAGCGGTGAGTTAATAGCGGCACGAGCGGCTTCTTCAGCGCGCTTTTCGCCAGAAGAGATACCAACTCCCATCAGAGCTGAACCAGCGTTTTCCATAACACTACGAATGTCAGCAAAGTCAACGTTGATAATACCTGGCATAGTAATCAGGTCAGAGATACCTTCTACGGCTTGCTTCAAAATATTGTCACACATTTCAAAGGCACTTTGAACGGTGGTTTCTTTATCAACAATAGCCAATAGGCGATCATTAGGAATAGTAATTAGAGCATCAACTTCTTGCTTCAGCTCTTCAATTCCTTGAAGCGCCGCACGCATTCTTTGTTGTCCTTCAAAAAGGAAAGGCTTGGTCACTACACCGACTGTTAAAGCTCCGCTATCACGAGCGATTTTAGCTACCACTGGAGCGGCTCCAGTTCCTGTTCCTCCGCCCATACCACCAGTGATGAAAATCATATCTGAGCCCTTGATTGAGCTGTTGATTTCTTCACGTGTTTCTTCAGCGGCTCGTCTTCCCATATCAGGATTACCACCAGCTCCCAAACCTCGAGTTAGGTTTTTACCAATGTGAATTTTTTTCTTAGCTAGCGAGTGATGTAGGTCTTGAGCATCACTGTTGATAGCAATAAATTCCACCCCTTTAACTTTATTGGCTACCATGTGGTTGACCGCATTGCTTCCTGAACCTCCAACTCCGACTACGCGAATCCGCGCAAATGACTCAACGTCTGATCTTATTTGTTCCATAAAGAATATTGCTTTTTTGTCTACGCACCCACCCCTGAGTACGAATACTTATTAATAAGCTACATAATACACGTGATAAAAATTTCTGTCACCATATTGACAGCTTCCTGTTTCGTGTGATTGACAATGCGTAGATTACACGATTTCTTATATTAAAATTAACCTTATAATTAAGGTAGAAATTGACTGAGCCAAGACAACACGTTGTGCTTAGTGTGATTGACGATACCTAGAGTCGAAACTTCTTTCGTGTCACTAGCACCCCACATACAGAGACCATAAGCCACTGCCCACGAAGCTTCTTTAATTTTCACATTCTTTCCAATATCTAAAGTGGCGGTTCTAGCTGGTAATTCTAAAGTGGCTTTAGCTGCCTCGACAGTACCGGCTACGTTAGCACCACCACCAGTTAAAATCACTCCGGCTGGCAACAGACCATCACGCTTAATTTTTTTGAGTTGATTATCAACCAGACCAAAAATAGTTTTCAGTCGCTCTTGAATAATCTCGTCTAATTTCTTTTTTGAATATGTTGCACTAGTCATGGCGCCGCGCTTAATTTTTTCTGCGTCTTCGAGTGGTACGCGGAGGCCGAGAGCAATATCGTTGGTAATATCGTTTGAACCCATTGGGAAGATTTTTAGTGAGAGGGGAGTTGAGTCTTCAAATACAACAATCGAAGTGGTTTCAGCTCCGATATTAACTAAGACACAACCGGCTCGTTTTTGGGCTTTAGAAAGCATAACAAAACTAGCCGCTAGCGGAGAAGCAATAACGTCTTCAACATAAACACCCAAACCTTCAATGGTGCTAATTAGGTCATTTACGTGCTGTTCGAAAGTAGTGATGAAAAGGCTGTCGACTTCTAATTTAGTGCCCTTGAGTCCTTGAGGGCGACCGAGAACCTCTGTTCCATCAATCATGTAGCGTAAGGGAACGCTGTGTAGAATCCTTCGGTTAGGAATACTATCCAATATTCGCTCCTCGCTATCCTGCATTACTTTATCTACATCGACAGAAGTTATTTCGGAATCAGCTCGTGAGGGAATGATTTCTCCGTGAGAATAAATTTCCTCGAGGGCAATACTACCGATAGCCACGTGAGCCCGCTTGACGGTGAGTCCAGCACTTTTTTCGGCTTGGACCAAGGCACTTTTAATACTGCGAGCGACATCAGCTTCTTGAATAATATAACCACTCTTAAGACCCCGACTCTCGGATAGACCGGTACCGATTATTTCTGGTTTAGCGGTCCCGTTGCTGTTTTTTGGAATACGAGCAATAGCCACTTTTACGTGGTAGGTTCCGACATCAATTCCAGTGATAATTTGATCAGACATAATTATGAAATATTGAAGAGCTTAAGATACTTTTTTTCCAACTTATCCATCTCATCACCATGATCGAGACCTTTGAGGTGTAAGGCACCATGAATAAAAAGGTAAGCGATGTAACCGTCGATAGACAGGGCAAATTTTTTAGCCTCGCTGTTTGCTGCTTGGGGACAGATAATTATTTCACCGGTCTTCTCGTCGAGCGGAAAGGAAAGAACATTTGGAGAATAGGTTTTATGTCGATAGGTTTTATTTAAAGTGGCGGCTTTTTCTTTGCCAACAAAAACTAACGACAACTCGTATTTAGCCCCTAAAATTTTAGTCTTAATTTGCTCGTAGGGATGCTGAGCCGGGAATTTTTTGACGGTGCTAGTGATGGTGAGTTTTTCCATAAGTACGTGCATTATACATTGGTGCGGGAACGAAAACAGCCGGTACTGTGTACCGGCTGTTTATTAGGTTGAGTCTTTAGCGACCTCGTCCCTTGAATTCTGTAACTTTTCCGAGCTTCACAAGCTTTTCGTAAGCAACAGTTTTGGCTAATTTCTTAAGTCTAGCTGTCCGTTGTACGTTCTTGCTCTTGATGCGACTGTAATATCTTTGCCCTCGTACCTTTTGTACAATACCAGCGCTTTGAACACGCTTAGTAAAACGGCGAATAACATTAGCGCTGCTCTCGTTGTTATTTTTTTCTACTTCAACATTCGTTGCCATATGTGGGGAAGAGCATATCACTTCAGGAGCAATGGTGCAAGGGTTTTAGGCTAAAACAGCGCTTTTACGCTTTAGGAGACGAACTAGGGTATCTTCATCGACGTATTCTTGGTTTCTAGCTTCCATATCGCGGAGAATAATCGTGTTTTCGACAAATTCCTTTTGACCAATAATAAGAGTGTATTTAACCCCACGCGCTTCAGCCTCTCGGAGTTGGGCAGAAAGAGAATCACTAGCTAAATCATGGAAAACTGACACTCCAGCGCGTCGTAAAGAGTCTATCAGCATCAAACTTCTAACTTTCGGTCCAAAACCTAATTGTACGACAAAAACGGAAGGAGTTTGTGATTTTAGGCGGGGAGCTCGAGCCGGCGCCTTGCTGTTTTTTAGAACCACTACCGCTCCGACGGCTGGTGTGCGAGTTCTGGTGGTTCGATAAACAAATTCATCAAATCGTCCGCCTTTGACAGAAATTGGTGATTCGAAATTTTCTTCGTCACTATTAATGTCGAGGGAGAAGATAGCGTCAGAGTAACATTCATGGTGCCCCATCATTTTTGGATCAATTTCGTAAGAAGTATTACTCATTTCTAGGTACTCAATGATTTCGCGGAAATGCTTGCGACTAGGATCGCTCAGGTACTCTAAAGAGTTAGGACTTCTTTGACCTAGTTCATGATTTTGTTCAATTAAATGAGCTAGAGCACTAAGCGGGTGTTCCTTCATCAACTCACGGGCAGCCGCTGGCATAGTATCCATTCGCTTCTTGAGAAAATTACTTAATTCTCTAGTGTAACGAGTTAGGGAATCAGTATCACCCAAGGAATTTATTTTTATAGTGTGGTCAGTGTAACCTAATTCGCTAACTAAAGACTTAGTGGTATGAATTAGCAGAGCTTCAGCAATGCTACGATTAACATTGAAAATATGAAAAGCCACTGCAGTTTCTCCAGTCCGAGGAACTTGTTCAAGTGAATAAAGTAGAACCGGTTTTTCTATGGCGTGTAGTTTTTCGTTACAAAAAGTTGAAATACCAGAGCTCAGTAAGCCTTGATGAGCGTCAGTCTTTTTATTGGTCGCCGTGACGGTATGAGGCATGGCTTTGTCACACTGTTTACACTCGGGATTTTTCTTCAGACGCTCGATAGTTTGAAAGCCAAAATGTTCAGCTGTAGTATTTGCGACCTTTAGGAATTCCGTTGGTGTGTGTGACATAAGCAAAATTTAGATTATTAAGACTGGGTATTGGCTGAATCTTCGCTTGATTTGACTGTGCCCGGAAATAGACCAACTAGGCTAGGTGGAAATAGTCTAATAAAAGCTCGTCCGACAATTCTTTCCTCTTGGAGAACACCCCAACTTCTTGAATCGGAACTATTGTCTCGATTGTCACCCATGACAAAATATTCTCGCTCGCCTAGAGTCTCGGTAAATAGCGGCGCTGGCTTCATAGATTTAATATATGGTTCATCTATAACAAAACCTTCAGGATATTCAGAGTTTATTATAGTAACTACACTGTTTTCTATTTTGACAGTGTCACCCGGCAAGCCAATAATTCGTTTGATAAAGAATTTTGAAGGGTCACGAGGGTATCTAAAAACAATTACTTCACCACGAGTAGGTTGCTCAAAATAATAACTAATTTGGTCGATTATTAGGTATTGTCCGCTAGCAAAAGTATTGTCCATTGATGCTCCTGACACAATAAATGGTTGGGCGATGAACATTCTAATTGGAATTACGATTAGAATCGCAATAAGTGAAAACTTAACTATTTCAGTTAGCGGGTGTTCCTCTTTTTCAAGTGGAGTTGAGGTAGAAACTGAATTATCAGTAGGAGGATTTTGGTGTGAAAATACTGACATAAAACTTATTTATTCACTAGTATAATCGAAAATTTTAAATGAAGCAAAGAACGTCATTACTAGGCTAAATTTACGTCTCAATCTATCGTGCACTTAGATAAATTGCGGACGAACGATTATAAAATATTAATCTTTTAAATGTCAGTGTATTATAATAATGATTATGTATTACATTGTTGCTCTAGGAAATCCTGGTGAAAAATATGCTACGACCAGACATAATGTGGGCTGGCAAGCAGCGGATGATTTTATTGCTGCTACTGGTTTGCCGAGTTTGGTTGCTTCCAAAGCTTTGTCAGGCCGAGTGACAGAAGGGCTGGTGGCAAGTGCAGAAGTTAAAGTACTTTACCCGGATACCTTTATGAATAATTCCGGTAGCGCGGTTGCTAAATTGGTATCTAAAACCGAGATAGAAAATTTGATAGTAGTTCACGATGATATTGATTTGCCGCTTGGAGAAATTAAACTAGGAAAAGGGCGGGGAGCCGGTGGAAATAATGGTGTCCAGTCAATTATTGATAAGTTGGGCTCTAAGGAATTTGTGCGCGTGCGGGTTGGAATCGCTCCTAAGAGTTTTTGGACTGGGAAAATAAAGCGGCCTCAAGGCGGTGGATCGCTAGAGAAGTTTGTCCTCAAGGATTTTTCTGGGGGAGAAAAGAAACAATTAAAAGAAATTTTTACCCGAGTAACTGAAGCGATTGAGTTATTAGTTTCGGAAGGCTTGGCAGTAGCGATGAACAAATATAATTAGCGGCAACAAAAAAACTCCCATTGGGAGTTTTTTTGTTGCCGCTAATTAAAGAATTATTTTTCTTGAATGAAAGACAAAGTCATCTTTTGTTCACTTGGTTCAAACAAACTGATTTTGAATTTGTAAACGTTTCCAAGCGATAGGGTAGATTTTAGTTTTTCTTCAGATTCAAATTCTGAAACATGAACTAGTCCAGCCACACCTTCTTCGATTGAAGCTAATGCTCCGTGCTTGTTGTACTTAATAACCACACCTTCTACGATTTGGTCCTTCTTGTACTTGTTAGAAGCAGTCACCCAAGGGTTTTCCTTAAGTTGTTTGATAGAAAGAGAAATCTTATCGTCTTTCACTTCAATCACTTTAACTTCTACTACGTCACCAACCTTGTAGAGAGCTTTAGTGTCTTCTACTAGACCCCAATCAAGTTCAGAGATATGAACTAGACCTTCAAGTCCTGGTTCAAGTTTTACGAATATACCAAAGTCTACTGCGCCGGTAACTTCACCTTTAACAATATTTCCAACTTCGTATTTGTTTACTTTCTCTTCTTTCTCTTCTTTTTCTTGTAGTCCCTTTTCAGAGAAGATTAGTTTGTGTTCCTTAGGATCAGCGGTAATCATTACGACTGATAGATGCTTACCAATTAGTTCATTAAGAGCGGTAAGAATCTTATCTTTATCGCCATCTGATACTCGGGGGTAATTATCTGAAGATAGTTGAGAAGCTGGAAGGAAACCTTGGATACCTTGCCATTCAATGATAAGACCACCCTTGTTAGCTTCTTTAACTTCAAGACTAAGAATTGTACCGTTCTTCACCGCTGCTTCAGCATCTGACCAAATCAGAGCTTGTCGAGCCTCCTTGAGTGATAGTTCAATATAACCATCTTCGTTTTCTGGAGTTACTACCTTTGAAGCGATAGTGTCACCCACGTGAACTTTTCGGAGAATGTCTCGAGCATTCATGTACTCTCGTCCGTAAATGATACCAGTACCGAAAGGTAGGATATCGATATACACGCGAGCGCGACCAATAGCTGATACAACTCCTTCTACGACTGAACCTTCTTGTGGTGCTTCTGGAGAGTTTTCAAGATACTTATCCATCACACCGTTTGCTACAGCTACTGAAGTAGTTTCTTCAATTTCTGTATTAGCAGTTTTTTTGCCAATGCCAAACATATTTATTTTTTTGTTTATTCCGACGACACGCGTCTGCTCAACTATTACTCGTGGCCATTGTCCGTGAGAGCAGGGTTAAACGTGTGTCGCTAGAAGCTATTAATACCTATAAGGTGGGTAGAATATAATATAAAAAGTTTCATTTGTCTAATCCTTCGCGTTCTGGAAGAGATGAAGTATACTAGTCAAATTATGGTTATTTCATATCAAGGAGCACAGTCTTTTAAAGTCTCATTTGGAGATACTACTTTAGCTTTTAACCCAGTGGCTAAGGATTCAAAATTTGAAACCGCAAAATACGGTGCCGATGCGGCTTTTGTGACACTTTATCACCCAGATTTTAATGGTGTGGAGCAAGTTGCGCATGGTTCTAGACAGCCTTTCGTAGTGGATGGTCCAGGTGAGTATGAGATTGGGCAAGTAACCGCTCGAGGGTTTGGAGTAAAGACTAATTACAAAGGTAAGGAGTATTTCAACACTATTTATCAAGTCCACCTAGAAGAGATAAATATTATTTTTCTAGGAGCGATTGATAATCCAGAAATTGATCCAAAGATTCTCAGTGAATTGGGGGATATTGATATACTATTTCTACCAATTGGTGGTGGTGATGTACTGGAGGTACCCCAGGCTTCTAAATTAGCCGTCAAACTAGAAGCTAAACTGATTATTCCAATGCATTATGATGCAGCGGCTTTAAAAACTTTTTTAAAGGAAGAAAGCAAGGAAGATTTGAAGCCAGTTGAAAAAATAACTCTAAAACGAAAGGATATTAATGAAATGGAGGGAGAAGTGATTGTTCTCAAGTCTTAATGGCTCATGTTAATAAACCTAATTAAAAAAGCCCGCCGACAGCCTAAGCCAGTACGAGATAAGATTGCTATGACAATAGCGGGGGCATTTACTTTCGGTATCTTTTTGTTTTGGGTAGTTAATTTACCAGCTCGCAATATGGCCATCATGGAACAAAAGACTGGCGATAATAGCTCCATCTTTGCAAATTTATTTGACCAAATTGGTGGTCAGGTTTCAAATATTAAAGAATCTATCAACGCTTCCTCTACGGCTACGAGTACCAAGGAAGAAGCTGAAGATGCTATGGTTAATGATTACCTAGCTACTACTACTTTGGATACGCCAGTTTATAATGCTGTAGCCTCAACCTCTATAAATACCAGTACTTCAACGGTAGGGGCGGTGCCAGTTGTGTCAGAACCACCAAGAGAGGTAAGGATAACTACGGTTAGTAATTCCAGCTCAACGGTGACTTCAACATCTACCTATTAATATGTTATACTGGAGCCTAATTTAATGTTTTCCGATTTGACTTAATTGTATGCCGAAAAAGACACCTGTCACAGAACCAGCCAATATTCCACATCAAGGAATTGTCCAGCAAAGTATTACTGGAGAAATGGAAACCGCCTACCTCGACTATGCGATGTCGGTTATTACTTCTCGTGCCTTGCCAGATGTGAGAGATGGTTTAAAGCCAGTACACCGTCGCATCCTTTATTCAATGCGGTTAAACGGATTAACTTCAACCGCTAAATTTCGTAAGTCAGCGACGGTAGTAGGAGACGTACTTGGTAGCTTCCATCCACATGGAGACTTGGCTGTATATGGGTCTATGGTTAAGCTCGCGCAGGACTTTTCCACACGTTATCCACTGATTATTGGACAGGGTAACTTCGGTTCTATCGACGGTGATAGTGCAGCGGCTTATCGGTACACTGAGGCAAAAATGTCAAAAATCTCGGAAGAGATGTTACGTGACTTAGAGAAGGATACTGTTAATTGGCGACCAAACTTTGATGGTACTAAAAAAGAACCAATTGTTCTTCCGGCGGCGGCCCCAAACCTACTTTTGTTAGGTTCACTGGGTATTGCGGTAGGAATGGCGACAAATATTCCACCTCACAACTTGCGTGAAGTAGTAGCGGCGACTCAACACTTGATTGATGACCCTAACGCCACTACTGATGATTTATTAAAGCATGTAAAAGGTCCTGACTTTCCGATGGGAGCGATTGCTTTTGATAAGAAGGCAATTGCTCAAGCTTATGCCAATGGACGTGGTGGGGTAGTTGTGCGTGGAGAAGCTGAAATTATCGAGGATAAGCGAGGAGCTTTTTCAATTATTATCACCTCTATTCCGTTTCGAGTTAATAAAGCTGATTTGCAAGAAAAGATTGCTGGCTTGGTGCGTGAGAAAAAAATTGAAGGGATTAGAGAGATGCGTGACGAATCTACAAAGGATATTCGCGTCGTGATTGAGCTTAAAACGGGGGCTCAACCACAAACAGTTTTAAATAAACTCTACAAACACACTCAATTAGAAGATACTTTCCACTACAACATGGTGGCCTTGGTTGACGGTGTGCCACAAACTCTGTCTCTAAAATCTATTCTGCAAGAATATATTAAACACCGGAGCGAAGTGATTCGTCGTCGCACTCAGTATGATTTAAATAAGGCTCAAGACCGCGAGCATATTTTGCTTGGTCTCAAAAAAGCCCTTGACCACATTGATCAAATCATCAAATTGATTAGAGCGGCTAAAGATGTTCCGACGGCGCACGCGGCTTTGATGAAGGAGTTTAAGTTCTCAATCATTCAAGCTCAAGCAATTCTAGATATGCGTTTGCAGAAGTTGGCTGGTCTAGAGCGAAAGAAAATTGAAGATGAACTAGCTGAGGTTCAAAAATTAATCAAGGAACTCGAATCAATTTTGAAGAGTAAAGCCAAGATGATGTTAATTGTTAAAAAGGAATTGCAAGAGGTGGCAGATAAGTTTGGTGATGATAGACGAACCAAAATTGTCTCTGGCGGAGTTAAACAATTAAACCCAGAGGATTTAGTGCCAGATGACGAAAGTGTATTGGTACTAACCAAGGGTGGTTATGTAAAGCGAACTAATCCAGCTGAGTACAAAGTGCAAAAGCGCGGCGGAGTTGGAGTGGTTGATTTAAATACTAAAGAAGAAGATGTGGTCACAGACTTAATCACCACTTCAAGCCACAGTGACTTGCTCTTCTTTACGGATGCTGGAAAAGTTTACCAGTGCAAGATGTATGAAATCCCAGAAGGAAGACGAGCGACTAAAGGTAAGTCAATTATGAACTTCTTGTCACTCAGTAGTGAAGAGAATGTTACTTCAGTTATTGCAGTCCGAAAGGATGAATGGGATGGTGATTGGTCACTCATGATGTTCACCAAAAATGGTGTGGTTAAGAAGAGTGATGCTGCGGCCTTCAAGGATGTTAGACGAAGTGGCTTGATTGCAATTACCTTAAAAGAGGATGATTCATTGATTGCGGCTAGTTTTGTTGGTAAAGGAGATGAATTATCTTTGATTACACAACACGGTCAGTCAATTAGATTTGCTGAAAAAGATGTTCGACAAATGGGACGAACAGCAGCTGGTGTTACGGCGATGAAGCTTGGTAAGGGCGACCTGATTGTATCAGCGGATGTCTTTAAGGCGGGAGCAAAAGATTTAGAGATTTTGATTGTAACTGAGTTGGGTTATGGAAAGACTACTCCAGCTAAAGAGTACAAGACACAAAAACGTAGTGGTTCTGGTATCAAAACTGCCAAAGTAACTGATAAGACTGGAAAGATTGTTTGTGGAATTATTATTACAGGAGAAGAGCGAGTAGATGGCGAGTTGGTAATTATGAGTAAGAAGGGACAAGTTATCAGATTGCCACTCAAGGATGTACCAGTCCTAGGTCGTCAAACCCAAGGAGTACGAGTGATGAAACTACGAGCGGGTGATTCGATTGCTAGTGTGGTGTTTGTTTAGCAAAAATATGAGTTGTCGAAGACGGGGACTAATTTTTGCTAATACAGGCGCTTAGCTAGAATCGACCCGACCAAGGGAGATTATAGCTTTAGCGAGCTGTAGGGGAAGTCTAAGATTTTAGAATGGTTTGTTTACTCACTGATTGTATTTAAGAAAAACGGCGGCGCGTCCTTTGGACGCGCCGCCGTTTTTCACACCAAAGTCAAAAGTCCGTAGTCTAAAGGTGTATAATATTTGGAATGAATACACCAATTGGCGGACGGTTTGTTATACCAGATATGGTGATGACACATTTCCATATTAGAGCAGGCGATTTAATCGCTGATTTTGGAGCCGGCAGTGGTTTTTTCTTAAAGCCACTATCTAAAGCAGTGGGAGATACTGGCCGAGTATTCGCCTGTGAAATCCAAAAGCCCTTAGTGGAAAAACTAGGTGAGTTAGCTCATTTACAAGGGTTGGGCAATGTTCATACTTTATGGTGTGATTTAGAGGAACCAAATGGTATTAAAATCAGCAACAGTGAATTAGATGTTGCTATCTTGGTGAACACTCTATTCTTAATCGAAGATAAAGTGACGGCCGTGCAAGAGATGGCCAGAACGGTCCGGTCTGGGGGAAAGTTTTTTGTCATTGATTGGACAGAATCTTTTTCTGGTATGGGACCTGACGTAAAGCACGTTGTTTCTGCCGCCGATACGACCAATCTTTTTGAATCAAATGGTTTCATTTTTGAAAGGGAGTTTCCCGCTGGAGATCATCATTATGGATTAGCTTTTAGAAAAGTATGAAATTAAGACCCTTTGAATTAGCCTTAGTGGTTATTTTTTCACTATTAGCCCTATTCGCTTTAATTTTATTGACCAACTATAAGCCAGCGGCTGATAGTAATGATGCTTTGGCGGAAGCAATTGGTAAGGTTACCATTTGGGGTACTCTACCAGGAGAAGCGATGGAAGGGATTCTAAAAGAACTGATTGCTACCAATGAAGTTTATAAAAATGTCACTTACGTCTATCATCACGCTGATGATTTTGACGCAAAATTAATTACCGCCTTAGCCGATAATCAAGGTCCAGATTTAATTTTAGTCTCCAATGAAAAATTAGTTAAAATGAGAAAACGTATCAAACCGGTTTCTTACGATTCTTTCCCAATTAGAGATATTAGAACTATGTATGTAGACGGAGCACAAATTTTTGCTCTATCCGATGGTCTTTATGGTTATCCAATTGCGGTTGATCCTTTAATGATGTATTGGAATCGGGATATACTAGCGACGGCTGGTTATTTGGAAGCACCTAAAACTTGGGAGTCATTAATTAACACTTATTTCCCAGATTTAATTCAACGTGATTTTGACCGTACTTTGCAACGCAGTGTCGTGGCGATGGGAGAGTACGGTAATATCAGAAACGCTTTTGGGGTAATTTCAACTCTTTTGTTGCAAGGCGGTTCACAAAAAGTAGTTGAGAATAGTGATAGTAAATATTTAGTTAGACTGCAAGCTACCATTGGAGAAAGTGGCGACCCACTACGAGCGGCCGCTGACTTCTATACTAGATTCAGTAAGCCAAGTAATACGCTTTATTCTTGGAATCGCTCTTTATCAGAAGATAGAATGAGATTTATTTCCGAGGACCTGGCTTTATATTTTGGCTATGGTAGCGAGGGTCCACAAATTGAAAAGATTAACCCTAATTTAAATTTTGATATAGCCGAGGTGCCTCAAGGTTCTGCTGACACCACGAGAAGAACTTACGGAAAGTTTTATGCTTTATCCCTGCTTAAATCTTCCGATAATATAGCTGGCGCTACTGCGATTATGACTAATTTTGGATCAGCCCAATTAGCCGATAAGATTGCTATGGCAAGCAATATGGTCCCAGTTTATCGAGATTCTGTTAGTACTGGCAGTAATGACACTTACGGAAGAATAACTTATAAGTCAGCTAGTATTGCTTTAGGTTGGTTGAATCCTGACTTAGCTGAAACAGATGACATTTTTGAAAAAATGACTCAGGACATAAATGAGAATCGGCGAACTCTAGAGGAAGCAGTGGCCGATGTGACTACTAGATTAGAGAGTGAATATTAATTACGGTATGAAAAAAACTTTACAAACAAATTTATTATCAATTACAATCCCACTAACGCTAGCAATTTTTAGTTTTCCCTTCGTATCGTCCGCACAAATCCGATTTAAATTTGAAAGTTTTATTACCCCGACTAGTATTGAAGGTTTATTGGTAGCGATTCTGCAAGTTTTAATTACGATTGCGGTTCCGATTGTAGTCTTATTTATAATCTATTCCGGCTTTCTTTATGTGACAGCCAAGGGAAACGCCACTCAAATTAGTAAAGCCACCACTTCACTTACTTATGCTGTGATTGGGGGAGTTTTGATTATCGGTGCGGTAGCAATTTCGGAAGTAATTAAAAACGTAGTTGATGCTTTTAGTAGTTAATACTGATAGTTTATGAAAAATCTAAATAATCCATTAACTTTTCCTTCTATTATTGATTTGTTGGCGGCAGTATTAAATGTCGTTATTGTTATCGCTACTCCAATTGTGGTTTTTTATCTAATTTACGCTGGTTTTCTTTATGTAACAGCGCGTGGTAATGCCGAAAAAATTGAAGAGGCCAGTAAGGCGATTATGTACGGAGTAATCGGCGGAGTGATAATACTCGGTTCAGTCGCTATCACGGCTATTATTAGTGACACCGTCAATCAATTTTAAGTAAATATATTTTATGGCACCAAATACTACCCCAACTTCATACAGCGGACTCGTTACTTTTATAATTGATTTTATTAATATTCTTATCCCAGCTTTATTCGCGATAGTTTTTTTATATTTTATTTGGAAAGTAATTGATTCTTGGGTGATTAATGGCGGCGATCAAGCCAAAGTCGAAGAGGGAAAACAATATGCCACTGCGGCGGTGATTGCCTTTGTAGTGATGATTAGTGCCTGGGGAATAGTAGCAATGATTAAGAGCTCAATTTTTGGATAATATAAGACCAAAATTTAGAACTTATCTCTCTCTAACCTATTTATCACACGCTCCGACGTTTGCTTATTACTATAAGCACTCAACCCTCGCGAACGCTCAAAATATATTAGTGAGAGATAAGGTATCAAGATTGAATTAAGGCTTTACAACTAGTGATATCAGAGTATAGTATTTTCTTTTAATAGTCATTTATGAAGAAAATTGCTTATTATATTGCTGGTATTTTTGTTACCTTTACTCCACAGCTAGCTTCAGCGCAATTGGCCACTTTTGGTGGCGGTGGTCCTTTTGCTATCTTATTGGTAAATATCATTGCCTTTATAAATAATGTACTTATTCCTTTTATTATTGCGATGGGCTTTTTAGCCTTTGTTTGGGGGATGTTTAAGTATTTTATTCTCGGTGGCTCTGATGATGATAAAAAAGTTCAGGGTAAAAGTCTGATGATTCACGCCACAATGGGCTTTGTAATAATCATTATCTTTTTTGGATTAGTAAATATGATTACTTCCAGTACTGGTTTAGAGGGAGAAACCCTAAAAAATATTCCGATTGTTGAGATTCCCAACCCATAAAGTTATTCACGGTGGTTCATTAAATAACGTTGTAGTGTATGGTATATACCTTATAATATAGGTAAACGTTATAACGTTATAAATTTAAATACATACGTATGAAAAAAATTGCATATTTACTAAGTAGTTCAAGTTTTCTTGCATTAACACCAGTTATTGCTTTAGCTCAAATCGCAACAGGCGGAGGCGGGGGACAATTTGAAACTCTACTTACAAATATCGTAGACTTTACCAGTACAGTACTTATTCCATTCATCATTGCGATTGGTTTCTTAGTTTTCGTTTGGGGAATGTTCCAATACTTTATTGCTGGTGGAGCCAACGATGAAAAGAAGGAGAAGGGAAAGAGTTTGATGATTTACGCTACTTTAGGCTTCGTGCTTATTATCGTTTTCTGGGGAGTAGTTAACCTACTTACATCAAGTACAGGTCTAGAGGGAGATACTTTGGATAATATTCCAACTGTCGCTATCTAGTATTTTAAGTATTAGATTCTCAACAAAAGCCGCTATGCGGCTTTTGTTTTGTATAAAACCACTTTACATATAAAAAGTTATGTTAAAATTTTACTATGTCACCACAACAACAAGCAGCGCAAGAAGCTGCCGGATTTGTCGCCAAATTTAATAGTATTATTCTTTATCCAACCATTGCGCTCTTGAGCGCAGTCGCTTTTCTGGTTTTTTTATGGGGAGTTTCAGAGTACTTTTTTAATGCTAATAATGACCAAGCTAGACAACAAGGGGTAAAGCACATCACTTATGGAATTATTGGACTGGTAGTTATGTTGTCAGCTTTCACTATTCTCTCTATAGCTGCAGCGACTTTTGGTTTGAATGAACAACTTGATTGTGCCAACGATCCTTCGGGCGGTGGTTGTGCCGGCGCTTTTCAGATTCC
>CAZWXM010000012.1:0-19014 GCA_964637855.1 uncultured Candidatus Saccharibacteria bacterium
TCGCTAATTATTATTTTAGGTTATGTTTTAGGTTCGCTAATTAATCCACTTTTCTCATTTCTACCGTTAGTTGTGGCGTTCGGTTTAATGGTGGCGGGTTTAACAGGAGTTTGTCCGATGGTTATTCTTTTACAAAAGTTGCCTGGGAATAAATAACCTCCGCCAGCTTTTAAAATAATTAATAGTATATAATTAATGTTAGTAGAGAATCATTAATATAAAAAGATAATTATTTTTTGGTATGAACAGTAAAATGTTGCACATGGTCACTTTCGTTCTATTAGTAGTTGGAGGTTTAAATTGGTTGTTGGTAGGAGCTTTTCAATTTAATTTAGTTGAAACTATTTTCGGCGTAGGAACAATCGCTAATGTGGTTTATATTTTAGTTGGTGTTTCAGCTATTTTGGAATTTGTTAATCATAAAAAGAATTGTACTAAGTGTAGTGCTTAATTTAGTTTTAAGTTTAAATTAAAAAAACCGGCCAAGTAATTGGTCGGTTTTGTTTGTTTTCATTATTTACTTCCAAATTTTTCTAGATACATGCGGCAATTATTTTTTACCATCGCGGTGCGGTATTTTGCACCAGTAATTTTTTTTGCTTCTAATTCCTCATCCAGCTTCGAACATCTTTTTTCGGTAACATCTCCGACTGCAGCCATTCCAGCTAAGGCACCAGCACCCATACAACCAGAAAGAAAAATTATTGTAAAAATAGAAATAGCTAAAGTACTTTTAAATCCGGGGGGATTTTTCATGACGGTCTCCTAAACAGGTTTTAGTTTCAAATGAATCTAGGCCATTTATATCACGCATTATTAAAAAAGCAATAGCTATGTAATTCGAGATTAAAAATATTATTTAAATAGAATAATAAAAACGCCTAACCAGGCGTTTTTACATTTGGCGGAGAGAGAGGGATTCGAACCCTCGAAGAGCTTTCACCCTTAACGGTTTTCAAGACCGCCGCCTTCAACCACTCAGCCATCTCTCCAGATTGTCCAATTTTTGTGTAAGTGGTTGAAGTTTTCACCCACCTCGCATCTCATAAATATCGATGCGTCTGCTCATAAAATCGCAGAACGGATAAATAATGAATCAATTTCATTATTTATCCACTCAGCCATCTCTCCAATATTTATTCAGTTGGCTCCGATGATAACAGAATAGCAGTGAATTGTACACCGACACTCTTATTTAATATGGTACAATTTTTCTAAATGGAACCAAAACCACGAAGTATTACCTGGGAAGCCCCAGAGCACCATCATGTCGAAAAGGGAAACGATTGGTTTTTCGCTCTAGCGATAATAGTTATTGCGATTGTTATCGTAGCGGTATTATTTGATGATACTTTGTTTGCTCTTCTGCTCGGGTTAGCGGGAGGAGCTTTAGGAGTGTCGGGTGCCAAAAAACCTTCCATCATACCTTTTGCCGTAACAGTTAGAGGAATAAAAATCGACGATAGACTTTATCCTTTTTCAACACTGGTTAGCTATCATATTGATGAGGATGATCATCGGGGTCCACAATTGCTGATTAAGTCTTCACATAAAATCATGCCTTTATTAGTGATGCCAATCCCGACTGATCACATTGATGATATTGAATCTATCTTAAAAGAAAAATTACTGGAAGAGCACTTAGAGGAACCACTTCTAATTAAGATACTGGAATTATTTGGATTTTAGGGTAGTATGGTCGCGTTGATTAAATATCAATGTGAGATGCACTCGTTTGCTCCACTGTCTTCTCGGCTGACGCCTCGAAGGCCGGGAGCTGCAATTTAAAAATAAAATATCAGTAGTAAGATCACTTGCTCCTGTAAGAAGCTTCCTTCATTTCATTCCGGAACTTCTTTCGGGAGCTGCGTTCGCGGCATATATACAAGCGAGCTTGTATATAATCACTCACTTGCTCCCGTAGTTTAATGGATAAAATATCGGTTTGCGGTACCGGTGCTATAGGTTCGATTCCTATCGGGAGCACAGACAAAGAAAAGGCCAGACTCTTTAAAGAGTCTGGCCTTTTCTTTGAATTTACCCCAACCAGCAAATTTATATTTTCATGCTATGCTAGAAATCATGAAAAGAATGGGGATTGATTTTGGCTCAAAAAAGATTGGCGTGGCTCTATCTGACGATGGAGGAGTGATGGCTTTTCCGCATGCTGTGGTGCCAAATGACGGCTCCTTTTTACAATATGTAGAGAAGTTGGTAGCTGAGCGAGGGGTGAAAGAAATCGTCATTGGACACTCACTAAATAATGATGGTGAACCAAATAAAATTCACGCAGCGGTAGAAGAATTTATGATGGATGTCACTTTAGCCCTTGGAATTCCTGTCCATTTAGAACCAGAACAATATTCAAGTCAGCAAGCGATGCAAGAGCAGGGGCGCAACAGTATGCTTGATGCTTCAGCCGCGGCTCTAATTTTAGATAGTTTTATTACAAAAAATAAGTCAAAATAAATATGATAAATTACGATGATTTTGCAAAATTGGAAATTAAAATCGGTACGATTCTGTCGGCTGAAATAGTGCCAGAAGCAGATAAATTATTGAAGTTAACAGTTGATGTTGGGGAAGCCGAGCCAAGACAAATCGTTTCAGGAATCAGAGAATATTTTTCTGAACCAGAAGTTTTGGTAGGGAAGCAATGTCCATTTTTAACTAATCTCGAACCACGAACAATTCGTGGTTTGGAAAGTCAGGGGATGATTTTGGCGGCCGGTGCCGAAGAAGTGTTTGCCTTGCTTTATCCAAGTAGCTCATTACCCGCGGGGACAAAAGTAAAATGATTAAAGATAAAATTCATCACATTGAAGATCAGTACCATAAGGAAGTAAATGGTCTTGTTAATAAGGCGTTACAGTTAATCCGCTCCAAGTACGGACTCTGGTCTTTGGGTGTTATTAGTTTTATCGATTCAGCCGTGGCTTTCCCTGGGCCGATTGACCCACTTTTAGCGGCGTACATTGTGGCTGATAGGAGTAAAGTCTGGGCGGGTTTCCTGGTTGCTACTTTAGCTTCGGTTATTGGTGGAGTATTCCTTTACGCTGTGGCCGCGGTATTTACTGAACAATTATTTAGCCACTTCTCACCAGAATCAGCCAACACCTTCAATGAAATTGTTGCTAAATTTAATCAGGGTACCTTCTCGCTGGCTTTTTTGGGAGCGCTTACTCCTATCCCATACGGTATTGTAGTGATTGCGGTCGGAGCCCTAAAAGGTAACATTTTTATGTTTATTGCCGGCTCCTTACTCGGTCGAGGGTTCAGGTTTGGGGTAGTCTCGTATCTCACTTATAAGTTTGGTAAACAAGCACTTGATTTAACTAAAAAACACCTTAAACTTTTTTCAATTTTTGTTTTGGTTATTTTTTCTCTTTACGTATTATTTAAAATACACAGTTAACTCATTTTTTATAAAGATGTGAGTTTCTTTGTCGAAACCAAAGCTCTAACAGCGTATACTATAGGAACATTATGTTCTCGGCTCTTTCTAAAATTATTCCGCCACCAACTTATTTAACGATGCCGTGTATTGGAGTAGATATTTCTGATACTTCCTTAAAATATGTGGCTTTTAAACCAACAGCAAAAGTTAATGCCCGTCGAGAAATCGATGATTGGGGAGATATTCAAATTCCTAATGGGGTAGTGCAGAGAGGTCAGGTTAATGATATCAGTCAATTGGTGTCGGTTTTGAAGGAATTTAAAACAGCTACTAAAGCCGATTTTATTAGGGTTTCGCTACCAGAAGAAAGAGCCTATTTATTTGAAACCGAGATAAAACTCAATACACCACTTAAAGAAGTTAGAAATTTACTAGAATTTAGGCTGGAGGAAAATGTGCCTATCCCATCTAAAGATGTATTTTTTGATTATTGTATTTTGCCCAATGATGGCACTGGTAAAACTGTTAAGGTAGCAGTAGCAGCCTACGCCAAAGAAACTATTCAAACCTACTACAATGCTTGTATCGAAGCTAATCTACACCCACTTTCTTTCGAAGTTGAAGCTCAAGCTATGGCGCGAGCGGTAATCCCTTCAAATATGACTGGGGCAGCCATGTTGGTTGATTTTGGAAAGACCAGAACCGGAATTGGAATCGTCTATAAAGACACGCTTCTCTATACTTCTACGATTGATATCGGCGGCGATCAATTATCACAAGCTCTACGTAAGGTACTAGGCAGTGATATGGCTGAGTCAGAGTTGACCAAACTAAAGAACCAAGAGGGGTTGGAAAAAGGGGTTAATTCATCCGATGTTCATGACGCCCTACTTAGTACCGTGTCAGTCATAAAAGATGAGTTAGCGACTAGAATGCAGTATTGGCATTTACGAAATGGAAACGTTGGTGAACGCCGCATCTCTTCCATCATTATGTGTGGTGGTAGTGTGAATATGAAAGGGTTGCCAGCCTACTTAACAGAATCTTTAGGGGTTAGCTGTGTGCGAGGTAACGTTTGGGAAAATGCTTTTTCGCTCGATGATACGGTACCGCCGATTGATAAACGACATTCCTTTGGTTATGCCACAGCGATTGGTTTAGCTCTTAAAAATACCATCTAAGTATGATTAATCTAATTCCGCCGCCAGCTAAAAAAAGTTTACTCCTTGAATACTGGGTTCGAGTCACTTCGACTTGGTTGGTGCTTTGGTCTATCACCTTGATTGTCAGTGCGGTAATTTTATTACCAACTTATGTATTGATTGGTGGGCAAGTAGAAGTTTATAAAACTTCAGCTGAAGAAGCTTCGCAAAAAGTAGCTAGCTTCAAAGATGTTTCAAAAGATTTATTTCGAGCTAGTCAGGAAGCTAAAATTTTAGTTGATGAAGCGGCTTTACCTAACTTATCAGATTTCATAAATCTAGTGGAAAGTCTTCAAGGTTCTGATATTGAATTAAATCAAATTAATTTGAGTCGAAATAACCAAGAGATAAATCCAATGATTATTTCTGGTTCCGCCAAAGATCGACAAGCCCTAGCTTCTTTTAGGGATAGGTTGTTGGCCAAGGAAGAAATTACTAGTGCCGATTTACCAATTTCAAATTTGGCCAGAGACAAAGATATTCAATTTACTATCACGGTAAATTTTAAAACCATTGATTCATAATATGAGTAAAACCACCCTTAGAAATTTGATTATAGCTATAGTATTGGCTTTGGTTTCAGCTGGAGTTTTTGGTTTGATGGTCTATTACGTATCTGGACAGGGAAGTAAGTTGGCTAGTCAGATTTTAGTTTTAGAAGCGGAACACCAACAAGAAGCTTCATATATAAAATCACAGCGTTTATCTGAAGATACTAAAGACGAGAGAGCTTTATTACAAAGTTATTTTTTAGCTAAAACTAGTGACAGTATTGATTTCTTAAATAAGGTTGAAGCTTTAGCTCCTGAGGTAGGAATAACACTAGAAACTAGAGGGCTCGAATCATTTGCCGACACCACCGATAACTCTGAGTGGATTAAAGTAGATTTTGATTTTTTTGGCTCTCGAGAAAATGTGGAAAATTTTATAAAAGTTTTAGAAACTTTTCCCTATGTCTCTCGGGTAACAGAAATTAACCTATCTTCAAAAACTAGTACCCAGTGGAATGCTACAGTGAAGATGCAAGTAAGAGTTTTGGCTTATGATAAATAGAAACGAATTTACAAAAATTGCTAAAAAAATCCTCGGGTCAAATAAGCAATTAAGAACACCAGAGATAATGCACCCTAATCGAGAGTGGTCATTAGGGCTGTTTGTGGCCATCATGATATTTTGTGGAACAGCCTTCTGGAGTGCACAAACCTATAAAGCTTATCAAAATACCTCGGTAGACCTCAGCGACAAAAATGAGGAAAGTGCCGTTTACCGTGAGCTGTTAGTTAAAGCGGCTTTAGAAAAGTTTAATTTTAGAAAACAAGAACACGATTTATTAATGGGAACTCCCAGGGTAGAGATTGAAGCTGAGCCAGCCGTAAATACTGAAAATGCCGCTTCTTCAACTGAGTCTGAAGTTATGACTAGTGAAGAATCAACGGCTGAGGTCGGGGATTCAGTTGTCGGTGAAGCGGTGGCAACCTCAACCCCTGAACAACCAGTTTTGCCTGATAGTGATGTGATAGAAGTCTCGTCCACATCTTCTGCTTTTTAAGCTAAAAACAAAAGGCCGGCTGCGTACGCAGCCGGACTTTTGTTTTCTCTGGTGCCCTTCTCGGTCTCGGAATTGTACCCATCAAGCCCTACAAGGGTTTATAGAGTAATAATCAAACATCAGCAGGAGGCCTCTCGGTAGAGGGCTTGTTTCGCTCCTTATAAGTTTTTCTCTCAAGGCCTAGGTGATATTTATGGAACTCCTCGTCGTCAAACTCATTATCAATCTGCACCATTGCACTCATACTTACACCTCTGCGATATGGACCAAATAGCCGTGCGAATTCTCCTTTGAACCATGGGAGTGTCTTGTATTCAATTTTAGCTCTCTTTTTATCTTCAAAACCTGGCTCCCAAGGCTTTCTTCCATACTCATCCATAGCACCTCCACGCCCACCCTTTGCTCCTCCCCACATGATTGTTCCACCCCAGTGAAGAGGTCTTGGGTCAGGCATCAGTAAGTACCCATGACCATACCTGCTCCAGTCAGACTTAGAGACATACTTCTCTGGGTATAACCATTCTTCTTTTGCCGCTGCGATGTATCGGAGTGCACGACTCTTGATGATAAAATTAATCTGCCTGACTTCCTCCTCACTTAAAGAGCGTCGAACCTGAATTTCGGTGAACTTAAAGATAGCGTCACGGAGAGGGTCGGGGTTTGGAAGTAAATTTTTGGCAGACTGATATGGATTTCTTACCCAAGATAGATTGGTTAATATCAAGACTTTATTTAAAGATAGAGGAAAAATAGTGTGAGTTCCTTCTTGCCAAATATCTGGATCATTTCCATTTCGACAAGCAGAGGATCTTGGACCATATTCACAATTATAGACTGTGACGGGATGATCAGAAATAATGAACTTTGTATCTGATTTGGAAGCGTCCGCTATTGACCAAACGCAATCAGTCCAATGTGCACAGTAAAGTCCTCGAAGTTCAAGGAGAGCATTGAGAACTTTGAAACGATTAGTCGTACCAATTTTTTGAGCTAGTTGTTTTAGTCCTTTTGGAGTCCGTAGCTTTTGAGTACTCATGTAAAGCATGAAGTCAGTGTAGTAATCTTTCCAATGTTTTAATGGATAATCAAAATCATTAAAATAAGAAACGGCATCAACTGCTTTTCGATCGATCTCACCAAAAAAGATAGTCTCGATATCTTTTCGGGCAATACCGTTAATATGAGCTGTATACAGATGCTTTTCAGCAAAGTTCATCCTCTTACCTTGTCGACGCACAGCCTTAGTTTGATGAGCGACACCGCGAGGATCAAAAAAGATGTCTGGTTTCATGTCTAGATAATAGAGATGATGTTCGTTTGGCAACATAAATCTCTCCTGATACCACTCAGGAACATAGTGATGATTAGAGTACTCATTTGACTTAGGCATATCAGTGCAAATGCTAGTTAACTTGGAAAGATTTGTAAATCAAGAAGCGTAAATTGGGTTTATATGTTAAATATTTAATGTAGGGAGATTTATGCGGTTTCATGTTCTAGAAGATTAATTGTTTGTAAACATTTGAAATTGGATATTCCGTCTTTTGTTATGTCAAAACTAAATTCACCGTTCAGATACTGCCTATGCTTTTGGTTTGTAAATGAAAGAAGATAATACTTGTTTATGTCTTTTCCTGGTTCTGTAAGCCCAAGGAAGTAAACATGTAGAAATGGCAGTTTCGGGAAAATTCTTTTGACAAAATCCTGCCACAGAAACGGGTCTGACTGATCAGTTGATTGAATATCATTCAAAATAAATAGACTCGTATCCTTATAATACTCAGAACCTTTACTCTTTTTCTGAAATACAAAGTCAGCAACACTATCACTCATATTTCGACCTTCAGTCCTTTTAAGAAATTGACCTGGTAAGTAAATTTGCTCAACAATCTCGATGTAACTAGAATGATTATTATTGTCTATTGCGACTATCGCTCCATCATCAGCAATATCAGGTTCTGTGGTGAACACCCAATTTGATTCTGGTTTTATAAATTCACGATGAGCAGTTAAAACGCATAGCCCAAATACCTCTCTAAGTGAAGTATGGTATCTCTCAATCTTTTTGGAATCCTCTAGCACAATTGTTCCGCCAGTAATGACTTGATCACAAATGGAACTCATTTCATTCTTATTGGTAAAGACTAGCTCAGTGGATATATTCATAAATTCATCTAATTATACCTTTTAATACTTAACTTGAACCCTCAACATAGAAATCAATCCGAGTTTTACCAGACTCACCAAATGGATCATCAAACGAAACAATGGGTGGTTTTCCTCGAGCCGAATACTCGGGTGCCTTTAAGATATTTTCATGGAAGGATGCTGGCTCAAAAAAATTACCCTTTTTTTCTAATAATTTTGTATACTTTATGAATGGATGAGAAATTTAGCTACGCAGCTTCCATTAAGGGTTTATTGTTGACTCTTGTGTTTGAAGGAATCTTGATCTGGATGACGCTACAGATGGCTTTCACAGCTCAAGACATTATGGTTCTATGTCTTGCTTTCATGGGAATGGGAAGCCTTTTAATTTTGTCTAAGGAAGTTATACATGAATATAAAGATCCTGTGAAAATCCTTGCTATGTTTATGATTACTATATTCCAGTTTGTTTTTTTCTTCGCTTTTCAGTACTGGTTTCTTCTCCTCGTTTCGCCAGAGAGTTTCTCCGGGTTCGCACTTTTGCCGGTAGATTTTTTTCTGCAGAGCATGCTCATTTTCTTGTTTAATCCAACAGTCATTCCACAAACTGAGGTTGCAAGGGTGCTGGTGCTCATGAATTTGTTTGGTGCGATGGTCATTATTATGTTCACGCTACAAAATATTTGGCACTTTAAGGAGCGCACTATTTACCAATAAACAATAAAACCACCCATCGGGTGGTTTTATTGTTTTGTGCCCCCTCAACGTATCGGAAAACCACCTATCAAGCACCATAAGGGTATTCAAGCGGTTCGGTGTGGAATTACTTGAAGCCTCTCGGTAGGGCTACATATTCTGGGGAACCACTGTCTCACTAGGGTTTCTTAGGGGTATTTGGGACTATTGAAGAATATGGGTACTTTGGAGAAATGAGACAGAATAAGACACTTTACGGTGCTTTCGGTTTTCGTCTCACTTTACGAGGCATCTTCTTGCGAGCCTCCCTTCGAGCTCGCTTTTCCTCCCATTTGCGATCTTCCTCAGCCTTACGCTCCGCCATCTCCTCAGGCGGTACCAGACGCATATAGTTCATGATCTTATATCCTTTCAGATGTTCAAACGGTTCAACGAACTTGTACCACGGTTCAGAATGACTCCATATCTTGCCATCTTTCTCCTCAGATACAGGATGGGATTCAATGAGCTTCTTTGGTGGCAGGAAGTCCTTATTATCTTTGATGAGATAGAGCTCGTAGTGAACACCTTTTCCATAGTGACTTATGGTGCGAGATTTAAGGATTCCTTCCTTAACCCATTTTCGTAGAGTCGGACCCTTAATGTTGAATGCACTTTCAAAGTCGTACTTGGTGTACCAACTCTCTTTATTCTTTGCGAGTGATGCGGGAATTTCTCCTTTATCAATGGCATTCTGGCACACAAGACATTTGACACCCCATTTGTCGTACCAGTTATCTCCCTCAGGAGTACTGTCGTGACAGATAAAACAAGTGTAGCCTCTGCCTTCCAGATGAAAGCCTTTTGGATTCTCGAGAAGCTTTTCTGCTCGTTGCTTTTCTTTCTCTTTAAACTCCTCACCAAGTTTCGCTAACCCTTCCATACGCCACTTGGAGTCGGCGTACTCAGCACCCTTTTCAGGAGTGAGGCAGAAACGGTCACGATCTTCAGCGAAGTGTTCGTCTATCGGTTCATCTTTTTTGTGTTGCCACTCATACTCTTCAGTCTTCGTGTACCCGCACTTCGGACACGAGAATGTGGTAATTGATTTAATCCCATGATTCTTATCAGTGATCGTGAACTTCGTCATGCACTGCGGACAGAGTCGTGGTTCAGGTCGCCACTCTTCACCATCATTGAAAAATGCCCGACGAGGCAGGCATTTGTTTGGACAGTCGAACATAAAGAGAACACGATTTTCTTTTGAGTCTTCGTGCCAGAGTTCCTTAAAAGTTGGGATGACTCTGTTTCGACAGGTGAGACAGCGGATGTCTTCAGGAGGCTGAGCATGCTCGAGGAGTTCATCAAGCTTCGTATCTGCATCCATCCATGCACGTATGGTCTCAGACTTCTTTTGGTACCGTTCTCCCGTCTGTGCATAGAGATACAATCGCTTTACATACGCATGCATATTTTCCAGCTCCGCTTTCTTGAATTTCTTGTCCTCGGGGAGACTCATTTCATCACAATTCTTCTCGGTACGTCTGCACTGCTCAACCGTCCCTCGGTCGTAGAGGTCGCTGTAGTACTGGTGGGATTTGAGATGTTTCTCACTCATACCCATTAATTATAATAAAAAATACAGAACTGTCTCTACCTTGATGTATCCCGCTACCACAGCCTATTTGGTCTATTGGCGAAGGTCTTGAAGTCGGAATGATGGAGTTGTTGATTCGGTTTCTCTTTACTAGACCGACGAGAATCGAATCGTTCTAATGGATATCCATCCTCATAAAATACCGTGACCCAGAGGTGATCTTCCATATCCATAATAGTTCCGATAGCCCACATTGGTGCTGATATCTCAAATCCTTTTCTGGTTGTACCACCTGCTTTGATAGGGGTAGCGTGTTTTGCATCCATTATGTCGTCACCTTTCACACATGACATATCAAGTAGATACTCCCGAGCAAAGATTGAGTAACGTTCACCACGTTGAGGTTTTGGTAAACCATCCTCAATATCTTTTATTGCTTTCACATCTGGATACTTCGCTGACCAGAGTATCTTGTTTCTATCATCAAGGAGCGGATATGCTCGAAAGAGTCCAGGCATTTCACCTTTTCGTATAGTGACCGCAAGCTTGCACATAATAGATCTGGGATTGAGAAGATTTCCAAGTACCACAATGTTGGTGGTCTCGTCTCCAATAGAGAGTAGCTCTCCCATGAACCATTCATAGAGTAGCTCCACCTTTTCTCCATACTCAAAAGAAGTAATGTCTTCGATATCGTCACAGATAATGAGGTCAGGTCGATGATCCCGATACTTAAGTCCTCGAATGTTTTGGAGTGCACCGATGCACATGATCTTTGCTCCGTACTTCGGTATTTCTATGGTGTATGCACCCCAATCTTCCTTGGTTGCTTGGAATGGACCAAGGTCATGTTTGAGTAATTCGTTTTCTTCAAGTTCTTGTTTGATGTTCTCGAAGTGCGACTGTGACTGCACTCGAGTCTTTGAAACGATGAGGACGAACTTCTTTTTATGTTTGCCAGTAATACTCCACAGAGCATTAGAAAGGTTCAGGATTGTTGATTTTCCTGAACCTCTAAATGCCATGAACACATTAAGCTTGTGTTGGTATTTCTCGGTAATGCGAAACATCTCCTTATGGAAGAAGGCAAAGTCATACTTCAAGTGTCTCCTGAGATAGATACTGCAAAACGCCTCGTGACTTTGGTACACGATTGCAGTACGCACCGCAGTATCAGTTGCGATAGCATTTATTAACTCGGGAGATAATTGTTTCATATTACTTGTACCTAGCGAGAGCTTCTTTTACGAATCGTTTTTGATCCTCTCGTAACTCTGCTTTCTTTTGGACACGACGAAGTTGGTCTTGCTTCTCTTGAGACATGAATCTCGGATGATTGTGTTTCAGCCACAGTGCAGTCGCTTGGTACTTCTTCTCTTTCATCATGCCGATGAGCTGGGCTTCGGACATATCATTGATGTTTTCAATGCCATCAACCTTGGCATTTTCAGTATCAGTCTTGAATGCTTCGTCTTCACTGCACCAACGGTAGAATGTAGCCCTCGAAATACCTGTCCGCTTTACTGCTAATTCCACAATCGGCACTACCCGTAATTGCTCAAGCAAAAGTTGTTTCTGCTTTTGGAGCTTCGATACGCCTGCCATACTAATTGATCTTCTTACGCTTTTTGCCAGTCTCTTTTTCCCAGCGATTCATAATCACTTCTGCATACGTTGGAGATTTTTCCATGATGAAGCATCGACGTTCGAGCTTGGTAGATGCAATCAATGTTGAACCACTACCACCAAATGGTTCAAGTACGAGCTGACCTCGCTTGGTGAGATTCTTGATATACGGAATGAGAATCTCAATGGGCTTTGTACCGAAGATGATTGCCTGACCAGACGATTTCTCATCCGCCGCTTTGTATTCGATGAAGTCAGTAGGGCAATACTTTTTACCTTTCTCATATGACTCCCAATGCGGTTTCCCTGAGATAGCAAATAGAGCGGTTCGGTATTCATTCTCAAGTAGCTCAGTCTGCTCAGGTTCTTCGTTTGGTACTTCAAATTCCTTGCTTGTACCGACCATGGCGATGTCATGCTTTGAGAAGAACTTATGTGCTCCTGCGTAGCCTTGGTTTCTATTTGGTAAATGCCAGACAATCATGTTGCGTACTTTCCAGTGTTTCTCCATGCACGTCCAAATCTCACGGATGTTCTTCCAGTTTTCGTAGCAGATAATTGAGAAGTTTGGTTGTGCTACCTTGGCAACATTAGCCATCCAGTCAGCAGTGAACTCGATTGGAAGTTCATCAGTCTCAAGGTATTTTCGATTCTTCTTTGCACCGAATCCCTCTGTTGGTTTTCCATGACGAGTCTTTCCGTGGAGGTAGTCTAAGCGATACGGAGGATCAGTCATGACCATATCTATTTTCTCCTCACCGCAGAGTTTGAGCATATCGGCTTCGATAGTACTGTCTCCAACAAGGAGTCGTGAACCATCGAGATCATAGAGGTCACCTTTCTCCGCAATCACATTGATACCGAGCTTCTTCAATTCTTTTTGAAGATCAAATGGTGATTCGGAATCGTCACCAGCAAAGATTGCGTCTAGCTCTTCACTAGAAAAACCTACTTCAGCAAGAAGTGTTTCATCGAATGTGGCGAGGAGGTCAAAGTCCCATTCGCCACTTATCTTATTAAGTTTGAGATTGAGTATTTTCTCTTTCTCAATATCAGCGATGTCTACATACACAACGGGTACAGTGGCGTGACCTAACTCCTTGGCGACCTTTACTCTTGCGTGCCCGCCAATCACAATGTTGAGTCGGGACTCTGCCTTATTAGCGATAATCGGCAGTGGCATATCGAACTCCACGATAGAACGTGTGAGTTGCTCGAGCATTTCCTTGGAGTACCTCCGAGGATTATATTCTGATAATTTGAGTAGGTTTATGTCAACGTACTCAATAGTGAACATGTCTTTAGTCATACATTTCTAATTAATTTATTAATTAGAAGCGCAAAAAACCACCAGATTCCCGAAGCATAACTTCGATTCTCTGGTGGTTTTTCGACGAACCGCAAAGAAATCGAAATACCTTCTCATACAACGTATGGAAAGGTCACGATTTACTTATTGGCTTATTTAATTCAGTGAGTGGCTTAAGCCCATTGAATCAGGTCTGATGTAATTAGTGCTTCTACCTTCAAGCGTATCACTGAAGTGTAAAACTCAGCAAGGAAAATGAGATTTGTGAGACAAAAAGTCCGAATTTAAGATTTCGTATATGTTTTAAGGGGTTTCCGAAATTCTGAGAAAAAATGTTGAAACTGTTATCCACAGATGACTACCACCACGAGATCAAACTCTTGAAAAATCCAACTACTTTGTCGACAAAACTCCCTTGTATTGGCTTGGGTGCAGAAACTTGTTCGACTACTGGTTCAGGAATGGGCGATGTGGCAGTAGCTTCGATTGGAGTTTCTACTGTTGGTGCAACCATCTCTGGTGAGGTAACGGGTTTTGATGTGATTGTCTGCGGTGCAATAGGAGTTGCTTTAGTAAGCGACTCAAGATATTCATCATGCTGTGCAGTACCAACTTTTCCGTGTGGGTACTTTAGATCATAGAGAGCAGTGATACGTTGAGCCACATCAGGTCTACTTGCTTTCACTCTTCCAAAGAATACAGATGCTTCTTCTAGTGGAAGTGAGTCCATGTACATGAATCCCTCGTAGATATCAGCATCAGTGTATACAGTAGTATCTGAGTTTGATTGTTCATCAAGTAGATCGAGATAGTCTTCACTCTGAGCGATGTTCTGTTTCTGAAGTTCAATGATTTGTTGTCTGAGCTGTTCTGCTTCTTTCTCAGCTTTTGCAAGAGCAGATGCCTCTGACTCGTACTCATCTTTTTCATCTTCAAGTTCACTTATTTGAGCATCATACTTTGCATCAATCTCGGCAAGCTTGGCCTCAAGTTGATTGCCAATACCGTAGTTTCCATACAGTCCCGTGACGTATCGCTTTTCCGTATCACGCTCTGCTTCGAGAGTTTTGATACGAGCATTGATAGTGTCGATTGAAACTTGGGGACTGTTTGCAATTTGTGCCTCAAGCGTTTGGAGTCGATACTCAAGAGCTGAGAGTGCTTCATTCTGCTTTATCCCTACATCAGCAGGGAGATAGTTGTAGTCGGTAGCGTATGCAAATGGTGCATATACCGAAAGGGTGAATAGGAAAAATCCTATTCGGGTTATTTGTTTCATATTGTTCTAGCGGGGTTTTAGTAATCAGAAGCCTTTCGCGTATCAAAAGGCTCCCAGCCATTGCGATCCAACCTTTCGGCTGAACCCGTACCCGTTTCCAGATACGACCCGCTAGAGTGACTCTGACTGGGAGTCCTTTGATCTCTAGCGGGAGATTTTGCAACCATGCTCGGATGATTCCGAGTTTAGGCCGACTTGTATTAAGTTGTGACGAACATGATAGCAAAATTATGGCTATCCGTCAGTACCTTAGCTTAGATTTAGGGTCTTGCGAAGAGCTAGTTACCTACACTAAAATTAGGTATTTTGTGGCACTTCTTCCTTCTGGAGAGGCACGACCTTCTTTAGATACTCTTTTGCCTTAGAACCAGGAATGGATTTAAGCATATTAGCAACTTCAGTAACAACTGAGTTCTTTTGTTCTGAGTCAGTCCAAATTAAAAGTCTTTCCACAAGATCACTGTAATCTTTTTCGTAAAGGTCGGAGTCTGCATTCATTTTTAAGATATAACTGATGAGAGGTTTCTGTATTCCAAATTCGCGATCTGAGCTTATATTATTTAGGATAAGATAAATCAGTTTACCCTTTAAAGCATCTTGCAATTTAGTTTCAATTTCAGAAAGATGCTCAATTACTGGCAAATCGTAGGTCTGCAAAACAGTGGCTCGATTGATGTAATAATCAATCATATCTTTTGCTACTTCACGTTCATCAGTATCACTCAAGAATTTTTCTTTAAGAAGAGTAACTCCAAATTGAATAGATGCCTGATTAGCTGATTTTAAATACTCCGAAATTTGCTTGATCGCAAGCTGTTTTAGATTTACATCATCATTGCGAGCAATTTTTCCTTTCAAGAAATTAAAAGCATCTACTCTCTGGTCTAATGAAAGAGTTTGTACTTTAGTTAAAATAGCTTCAACGACTTTTTGTCTGTCAGGTAGTTTATCTGCTAATTTACTCAAAAACGCAATTCCATGATCAGCTTTATTTGCTATTAAATGTTGAACTAATTTAAGTTTTTGATCCTCACTACCTAACTCATAGCTTACACTGAGGATATCTTCATCCTGTAAAGACCTTGCCTTAATTGCCGTAAAGTGGGACTCCATAAAACTGACCTTACTTTCAGCTGACCAATAACTTAGCACTTTTTCAAAAGACACTTTTGTGGCTTGAGAAATATAAGTATCTATTTTTCCTTGAATTTGTGTCTTGGTAGCTGTGTCTGTCACTAAAGTTTCTAGCCACCTAAAAGCATTAACGACTAGATACTGCAACTCATCAGTCTGAACTGATTGTCCGTAAGCCGTATTTAAATTATTGAACAACTCAAGTTGTCCCGCTGGCGTAAGTTCTTTAATTTTCTTGCCAAAATTTCTAATCAAGACTAGTAGGTCGGTGTAGAAGTTTATTTTTGGTACTGTAGTGGTAGGTATCTGCGCATTTTCTGAAGAAATGTATTGAGTTAGTTTTTGAATTAATAAAGTATCCAAACCAGTATTTTTTATGAATTCCTTATAGAGATTAAGAACTGACATATATTCTCTAAGGTTTTCGTTGGTCAGATTTTCTTGAATGATATTCCTAAGTGTATCTGGATGAATGAAATTTGTCTGTGTATCAAGACTACTAAACTTAAGCAAGACGTCATTCTTACCCACCATGTTTTGTCTTAAGGCTTCAACTATTTTCTCTTTTTGATCGATACTGAATAGTGCAAAGTGCTTTATCAACTCATCGATCAGATTATGTAAATATGCTTTGTGCGTTTCTATTTTTAATTCTTCATTTCCTAATACCGCTATAAATCTATCGAGAGTTACTGTTCTCTTGTTTTTATCTGTAATTTTCTGTATGAGCTCAAAAATTAAGCTCGTTGGTAGTTCGAGATAGTTATTCCATATTATTTCTATAATCTCAGCCGAGGTGTCTAAATAGTCCTTACTTTTTATATCCTCATTCAAGTTTGCAAATCCTTGGATTTGAGTCTTAAAAATTGATAAAAGTATTCGAGGTTGGGTTTTATAATTCTTGAGCAATAAAGTTACATAATGTACGAGCTTATCCTTCTTTGTTTCTGCACCAGCAACTTTTCCAAACTCGTCCACGTTGGCATCTATCAGTGTTCTACGAATTGCTTTTGGATCACTAAGGTCTCTTACAACTTCAGGGGTCTTGAAATAAATAAATGGCTCAGCATCTTCTGTTGTAGTTGGACTTGTCAACGTCAAAAAATCTCGTAATTTCGGATCTACATTCTCCGTACCTAATATCTTTTCAGGTTCATTCCAATTTTCCTTGAGTTTTTTATAAGCTGTAGGAAACTTCTGCTTCAGTATAGTCACCTTTGTGAAATAAGCGATATTTTCTTCTGAAAGAATTAAATCCGCGACTTCCGTTTTTGAAGCAACAAGTACTGCGGATACAAGATTATTAATAAATTGTTTAACTTCTCTTGGATTACTGTTAAAGGCTTTTGTGATTACAGAAATCACATCTTCTTTATTGATGATATTTTTAATTTCCCCAGTCTGATCAATGAGTGAACTTGTGTACTGTTGAAGGTCTGCATCAATAAATTCTGGAGTATGTATGATGACATTAAAAAGCTTCTTCAAGTATTCAGATTCATCAAAATCATTTGAATTTTGATTATTATAAAAAGCAACGATCTGCTTATTTATTGCATCTGAATCGCACGGTACCAAAAATATAACTTTTGACTTTTCGATTGGGTCCAAGAAGGTTTTTATAGTGGAGAGTATCTTTAGCGCAATATCTCCCTGCACTCTATCAATGTTATCAAAAACAATAACGAGCTTTCCATTTTTTACGGACTTTATCATCTCGTTAAAAACGTTTTCAAATTGCTCGGGTGAATTCAGTCTGTCTTCCTCTTCAATTTGAGTACGAATTTCAGTATAAGATTTAGTGGATTCAAAAATTTTGCTAGTCACCTTCTCTAGAGCTTTTTCTGAGATAGGTTTCAGGAAGAAAACCAGCCACGCCAGTGTATTCAAATATACCAACGTCGAATTAATAGCAATAACGAGTTTATTTGCTGGATGGTATGCAAGTACAAATTGAAAACCTACTGCTAATGATAGCGGCAATACTAGTAAAAGAAAGACTATCTTATATGTCTTAATAAAACTCCATGCTCTGTAAAAAATATTCCCAGAAATTTTTTCAGTGTGTTCTGGGATTTCAACAGGTGTCGCTGTGGATGTTGTTTTCTTTCTATAGAAAGGTGACAGGATATCCTTGGGAACATCGTACTTTTGTTCAATAAGAAATTTCTCCAATTTAATAAGGAAAGTTCTTCTGAGCGAATCTTCCTGATATTTCCACGCATCAAAGACAAAAACATTGGTTCCTTTTTCACTTTTTATATCCTTACTGAGTTGATCAATAATGGAGCTTTTCCCGCTACCCCACTTACTGAATAGTCCAATTGTATGCGGGCAAGTGTCAGACAAAACCATATCCTTCAAAGCGGGTGAAAAATATTTATGGTAGAAATCAAAATATCCAATATCACCAGGGAGGATTGGTTTATCTTGTATAAAATTAAAACCTTTTATTTCCATAACATAAAGTAGATAAAGTAAAATTATTCTACAATAAAAATTCGCTTAAATAAAGGGTATTTTTAACGATTTGGTTACCTACTTCGAGGGGTCTCGGGAGCTCTAGACTCTCTGGAGGGTTTGCGTCATTAGTGTTGGTATGAGCAAAACAGAAGCCCCGATAGGGTTTAAGCCAAAGGTAGAACCAGTGGCAATATCAATCAAATACTGTCTCTACGCTCGAAAGTCGACTGAGAGTGAGGAGCAACAGATCCTCTCTATAGACTCACAGATTAAAGAGATGCTAGAAATGGCAACTCGAGACAATCTGGAGGTTGTAGAGATAAAGAAGGAATCGCACTCCGCCAAGGAAGCAGGAGCAAGACCAGTTTTTAATGAAATAGTTGATGAAATAAGAAGCGGAAAGTTCAACGCCATCCTCACGTGGGCTCCAGACCGCATCTCAAGAAATGCAGGAGACCTCGGACGGATCGTAGACCTCATGGACTCAGGAATGCTCCAAGAGATACGAACGTATGGACAGAAGTTTAGTAACAATCCGAACGAGAAATTCCTTCTGATGATTCTGGGTTCTCAAGCAAAACTCGAAAACGATAACAAGGTAGTGAACATCAAACGAGGTCTACGAGCACGATGTG
>CAZWXM010000013.1:0-17759 GCA_964637855.1 uncultured Candidatus Saccharibacteria bacterium
GCACAGAGTTGAAAAAGCTAACAACTTTTCCTTAGAAAGTCCTTGTTTTTCAAGGGCTTTTTTAGGTTCTAACCGCCCTAATTTCGTATGTAAGGCAGAGTGAAGTTTTTTTATCCTCACCAGCGGTTCTGTCAAGGAAATAAAGGCTTTTTTGTCCTGAATAGTTAGGTTCGAACCTAGTGTCATAACTAGCTCTCGTTTCAGCTGAATGTCATTAGTTTTGTTAAATAACTTACTCGCTGTTTCTGTGAAAGTTAGATATCCATCAGCAATATCTACCCAGTGTTTAATCCGACCATTCAATCCCCGCTCTTCCTTCTCAACCACCTCTAATTCCTTCTCAATTGCCGCCTGGAGCGTTTTAAATCGTACAGCGTTAATCTCTTCATCTGCTCGCATTACAGCCAATTTATCAGCACGGTTAATAAGCTCAGCTTTACGCTTAGTAACTCGAGAATTAACTTCTTGTTGCTCTGCTACTTCTTCCTTATGAACTATCTTTAAGGATTCTTTTGTCCAAGCATAAAAATCCTTATCAATTTCCACCTCCTGTATTGCGGCATCAATAGCCTTAGAAAGTTCGACCTCTTCAATTGCACCTTGTGTACACTTTATTGTCTTAGATTTCTTAGTACAACGATAATAGGTCTTGTCAACAAACGACGGTTTCTTCATCTCGCTTATCTCTAAACCACACTTGGTACACTCTTTAGCACTCTTGCACGAAAACTTATGCTTACAGCCAGTACAGATGCACTGTATCTTATGCTCCGCTGTTACCGCACATCCACATTCACCACAGGTAAAGGGACCACGAAAAGGAAAATCATACTTGTTAATACGAGTAGGTCGTCCTCGCTTCCCCATCAGTAACTGAATGCGACGATATTGGTCTTCAGAGATGATTGCTTCGTGATTACCGTCAATCATTTTTCGTTCTCCATCTTCATTAACCCATTCAAACTTTCCCATATACATAGGATTGTTGAGCATATTAATGATTGAGTTATTGCAGTATGGTTTTCCTGACCTCGGATTTTTAAGACCTATAGCTGCAGCCTTGCGCTCAATATCCGATACCGAGTATGTACCTTCAAGAAAATGCCCTAAGCACTTTTTAACGAGTAAAAGGTCGGTCGTGGACAATATCTCCTCACCACCCTCTTTATAACCAGTATTGTGGACATACCCAGGCGGTAACCAGCTCTGTGGCATCCAGCCACGTTCTGCCTTCTGTCGCATACCACGCTTTACGTCTACACTCAGGTCATTAACAAACTGATTTGCCATACCCAACTCAACCGCCATAACAATGACGTTATCATTTGGTAGGTACTCACGTTCGTACGTCTGAATACTTTGAATAACTCCTGTTTGTAGTAACCAAGAAATCTGACCACCATCAATTGGATTACGGGCTAGGCGGTTCAGTTTCCAGCACAAGATACCATTAGCTTCACCTTTATGAATCCGTTCAATCATCCCATTAAACTTTGGCCGTCCGGGCTTCTTGGCTGAGCATGATTCCTCAATAATTTCTACGATTTCAATACCGAGGCGAGTAGCAATACGCTTCATTTCGGTAATTTGGTCAGTCAGACTAGCAACCTGCCGGTCCTCAGCATCCTGAGACCGACGTACATAAAGAAAGTATTTTAATATTTGATTACCTTTTTTCATTTAGTTTCCAGATTATAACTCTTTGTGCTCAATATAGGTATTTGACTCCACTAGCTCGACCAATTTCAAAAGCCGTAACGCTTTATCAAGCGCATCCTGACGGTCAAGAACGACACCATATTTCACATGGTATAGCTCAATGAATTTTTGAAGTTGTTGGTCTGGTAGTTTCAAATACAACAAGTGAGGGTTAATAAGTAGGAATCCGACAAATTCCAGCCTGTAGTAAACACCTCAAGATATGACCAACTATTGAGTAAAATGACTCACCTTGGAACGACAAAAGCCCGGCTGTTTACCGAGCTTCAGGTATGTCCATAATTCAGAATAGCGGGCAGGATACCCTTGTTGCCACTCTATTAGCTTTTCAGATATTCACTTCTATATACATCTGTAACAGTACTTCTAATATATAACCAGTTTTACCTATCTAGCATATATACCTTATAAAACAGAATACCTGCTTAGTCTTGTTTCCTTGGTAAGTGTTTCCTAAGTTCTTCCCGTATTACATTGCTACATAACCCGGAAATAAAATCTATCCGTTGTTGCACCCGTTCATCGGTAGATTCTGTATCACCGGTAATTACCCTGTATTCACTTATTGTCATTTCATTGCCACATTTTGTTTTTTACTAAACTGTATTTGCACGATTCAATCGATTATAGACAAGGCGACAAAGGGCTCGGTACACATCTTTTCTTTCGTCTTCAGTAAGACCTAATGCATCAAAGACTACTTTGTCTAACTGTGCTCTGTCAGCAAGTGGCTGTGGCTCTTGTTCTTCTATAGACACTTCTGAGTTTGGGTCGATACCGCACTCTACAAAAACGTTTTCAATATTTCTTTTAGCAACATTCTCATAATGACTTATTAGAGTACCCGTTTGTTTTATGGTTAATAAACTTGGATTAGGCAAACGCATTTTTTTAATTTCATAGCCATAAAAAGTTAGCAGGCCGCCACCGAGGTTTTTTCTTCCAATTACTTCTGTAATTAACAAACACAGACTTGAATTGAGCAACGCAGAAATAACAACCTTGTCATACCCATCCTCTAACTGTATTACAAACAACGTATCTGACACTGCATAATCACCACCTTCTATAAAAAATATTCTGTCAGAGATAAACCGATTAGAAACAACATCTGGAATAACCATGTTTTTGCGTTGCTTGTCTTTATCTAAGATACCGAATTTAAGCACTGTGCCATTAATTCTAATTGACCTAGTATCTTTGATTGATGAAAGATAAGGTAATGAACCGTGAGTATTTAATGCTTTAGTTCTATCGGAAAATACTTCTAGGTTGTTTCTTTGTGTGTGTTTGTATATGGAACTAAAAAGAACCAGTGGGGACTGCTTACTAATGAACATTTTAAATAAAAAGTCAGGGGCCACCATATACATAGACCCCCATTTGTCTCCTGTAAATTTTTCTTTACCTAAAACTACCTCTATAGCATTAGTGATTAAATTCTCTTCGGATTCAGGGTATACTCTCATTTCACTATTTGAATGAGCCTCAACGGAATTCTCTATACTAATTAAGTTGTTGGAATTCAAAACCTCTTCGTAAGGTCGTTTAAAAGCAGTAAATTTTACATCAGTAGACATCTTTGTCTTAGGTGCATGAAGTAAATTAATTGTAGTGTTTACTTGAGCCTCTTCAAAACTCCTTTCATAACTATTATCAAAAACAAACTCTAAAGATGAATTTACTAAAAAATGCTTCTGGAGCCAAATACCGTACTCCACATCTAGCCAAGAATTAGAACAAATATAAGTTAGAACGCCATCTTTATTAAGCAACCTTAAACCACGAACAAAAAAATATGAGTATAGGTCTGATTTTTGACTAATATTTGTATCAGCATTCTTTGTTGCAAGAACGTCTTGTGACACCATTTCCATCAACAGTCTTTTGTACTCCTTCTCATCAGCAACATATCCAAGAGGGTCACTGATTTCTTCTTGTCTAACGTAAGGAGGGTTTCCTATCACAATATCAAATCCAACACTATCTCCAGAGAATATTTCTGCAAACTCTATGGACCAGATGAGAGGTCGCTCTGAATTAAGGGCCGTCAATTCACGCTGCAAATTTTCCATATCGGCTTCAAGCGCTTCACGTTGTTTTTCAAAAAGAGTAACTTGCCGTTGTTCATCTAAATCATCTCCAGTAAAAAGCCCTGACTGTTGCGGCTTACCGTCTTTGAGCAGAACTGAAAGCTCTTTTTGTTTCGCTTTAATTTGCTCTGAAAGAATTTCTTTGAAAAGGATTTCCTCACGTTGCCTGAAGTCTTCTCCATGGACTTTATTTTCGTACACCTGACGTTTGTATTCAATAAGGTTTTGAAGTCGCCGCTTCGACTCAGGATTTAGTCCTGTAACGCCCTGTACAGGAAAAAGTTTGTTGCCAAGTCGTTGCACGAGAGAATCACCCTGCCGGATTTTGAAATCAAGAGTTGGTAAAATTGGTTCTTGTGATTCCTTGATAGAGTCAGGAGCATCGATAAACAGTGTAATCCAGAGACGTAGCTGAGTAATCCAAACTGCCCATTCCTTGACCTCAACACCGTATAGAGAGTTCTTAATAATTTCTTTTTTTCTTTCATATGGACGATACGAATCGCTTCCATCCATATTTCTTCGTAAAACTTCATCAATTTCATCTAGAACCTGCAACATACCGACAGGAAACGCACCTGAGCCAACTGCGGGGTCACAGACTGTAACTTTATTTAACATTTCCAATATCTGAAGTTTTTGATTATTAGAAAAATCCCCATAACGCTGGTCATTGCCAGTGCCTGTTTCTTGAAAAAACAACCTGTAAAGATTATCTACCTCCACTACATCACCTAGTTTTTTCTTAAGCCACTTAACAAGACTTATACGGCACATGAAGTCCACTTCCGTACGAGGAGTATAAATTGCACCCTGGTCTTTGTTTACTAATTTTTCAAAGATGATGCCGAGGAACTCAGGATTAAGTTCAAGGTCTTCATCAAAGGCTGTATTTTCTTCAATAGTAAAATTGTATGAAAATATAAAAGCAAAAAAGGTTTCAATGGCATCATCAGGGATAGTCAGACCATGAGTATCAACGCCATTTTTTGATGTAAAAATTCCACCATTAAGATATGGAGATTGTTTAACTTTGACTTTAACATCATCGGGAATATTTAGATTTTGTACAGCCTCATCACTACCAAAAGGTGTGTTAAAAGCGTTGAAAAAGAGTGGCATAAGCCAGTCATTATAAAAATTTGTGCTTTCTGTTTTATTAGCCTTGTACTGACCCCAATACCACTCAAGGAAGTTTTCATTTTCAGCAATCCACTTTCGCTTTTGAACAAAGCCTACGAATATTGTTCTGATAATAAAAAGTAACGCAAAATCCTCATTGATTTTTGGGTGGGTCTTATCAGTATTACTAGTAACAGAATCCGCAAGACGGTCAAACTCTGGTTTAAACTCTTCATAGAACTTTTTGGTAACAGCTGAAAGAGAAAAAGCTTTGCGAAAATCTGCAAGACTTCTTAGTTCGTTCTTTTCAAATTGATTTCTGAAGGTTTTGTTTGGTAAATGCTTAGATACATAAAAGCTAAATCGCTTGTATGGGCTAAATTTTCTTTTAGTACCTTGATAGACAGGATAGATAAGACTTAGGCGAAAATTTAATTGTGCGTCGTAAAACACAAATAATCCGGCTCCGTATGCTGGATTACTTTGTAGAATTTTCTTACCAATATCAAACTGCTTCTTGCGACTAGACCGTTCAGACAAATCACTACTCACCTTAGTCTCCACTACTAGAACCTTTTGATTATCATTCGTCTTGATTTCTCCTAGCTGAAGAGAACTAGAAAAAATATCATCAGCCGGAAGAGTGCTGTCTAAGTTTTTAGTGTTCTTCTCAAATCCTGCTTGGAACAGCAAATCTGCTAATTTTTCACCACTATATGACTTAATTAATTCTTCTAGCTTTAACTTGTTCATACGTTACAGATTTTCTACCGCTATTACTATTTCTTGCTTAGTGTCACGAATTTTCGCTTTGAGTCGGGTGAGATAATCAATTCCTCCTAGCTCAGTAACAACTGCTTTCAAACCTGCAAACTGCCCTTCCTTAGGAACGTTTTCAAGCTGTGAAATACGTCGCATTGTCGGCTGAGTAAGTGTCCCGTATTCATTAATATCTTCAAGTAATACTTGAGCCAGGTTTCGTAAGTCATCATCACTTAAATCAGAATTTTGAATAATAGAATTAAGTAAATTGTTACACTTAGCCTCGATACTTTGTGTACCTGGGCCGGTCGTGTCGGTACCTCTATGTTCCTTTGCAAACAAGTATGAACCCCAGAATTCGCTACTTAATGGTAGCGAAGCAATCGCAGGGTCCAAGAACTCAATCTCGCTATACACTTTTTCAAGTGGCAGCTCCTCAGCAACTCGCTTGTTGTCTTCGGCGATATGAACACGCTGAATATGCAGTCGCTCTCGACGTGAAAATACTAGCAATGACTTCTCCTCACAGGCTTTGGCTACCTTTACTCGTGATGGGAATTCTTTTAATGATTCTTCTAAGCCTGGATTGTTGTCACATAATTCACGGTACAAGCGAATCATTTTTGTTTCAAAACTCTCCTCTTCTTCATCAGGGTCTTGCGTAAGCCGTTGATATAAAGCGGCTGGTGAGGGTTCTTCATCAGCGTGGAATATCTTGGCATCTTCACCAAGGATGCTGTGAATCATGAACATCTTATTGGCTGCGATAGCTTCAATATCAACTTCAGCTTTACCTCGTTCTGTTGGGAAAAAGTTAATGATTTTAAGAGTATTGAATACTTTTTTAGAAATACGATTGATACGGCCGACACGTTGGATAACTCGGACCGGATTCCAAGGGATGTCATAGTTAATCACTACACCAGCTCGGTTGAGGTTAAAGCCTTCAGACACCTTATCGGTAGCTAAAAGGATTTGATAGGTATCATCTTGTTTTGATTCATCACGGGCAGCATCAAAGTTGCTACGAATCTTCTCGATTATCTCTGGACCCATGTCACCTGAGAATAATAATTTCTCACCATAGGCCTTTTCTAGGATTGGTAGCAGGAAATTTGCTGTGTCTCGGTATTCAGTAAAAAGAATGACTTTACGTTTTGGTTCACCAGCTTCTGGAGTTGCAGAAATAATACTGTTGATTACCTCAATTACTTTTTTTGACTTTGGGTCGCTCTCAACTAATTGCAACGACAATAGTCGAGTGCGAATTGTTTTGTATAGCTCCAGGTCTGACCTAATGTCTTCAATGAATTGTTCACGTAATTCAAATTCTTTAAGGTCGTGTACTTCTTGACCACGCTTGTTCTTTTCTTCTACCATCCCAAGCTCATCACTGTACTTCTTAAGCTCAGCAACAACCACATCTTCATCCCATTCGTATAACTTCTCTATCAGTTTGCGATTAAAAACATACTTATCATTTCGCTCAATAAACAAAAGGATTTTTTCAGTAATGGCAATAAAGTTTGCGATACTTTGTTCAAATGAACCAAATGAGGATTCGAGTCGCTTCACCAACAACTTCCGCATGAAGTCCGAGGTGTTACGTTCCGATTGGTAGACTCGGTTTTCTTCACGGTCTAGTTCTTCTTCCTTTTTGCCGAGTTTGTATACGTGCGGTTTGTAGATTGCACCAGTAAAGACACCTTCGTCGCCAAAGTACTCATTTAATACTTGGTCGTAGAAATCAGATTGTTCTGGAGTAAGTTCGTAGAAACTTGGCTCAGGTGAAGACACGTCAGACAAATTTGATACTTCTTTTTTGTAGTCAGGATGCCCCTTAAGGTCTAGGCGATTTCTTCGAATAACCACCGGTTCTATAACAGAACGAATCTTAGTTGCTAAATCACCAGCTCTTGATTCAACCAGCGTCATATCAATCACATCTTCGCCGAACAAATCTCTGTGATTCTTCTCAGCTCGAGCCTTTTTATCGGGGTTAGAACTATTGTGATTCTTCTTAATTTCTGACAACTTGTCGTATTCAATCTTGAAGGCTCGGAATCTTCCCTTCAGGTCACCATCAAGGGTAATCAGCGACTGTTTGGGTACGGTAAATAGCTCTAGGAGGGCTAAAATGTCCTCAGGAGAGTTGTTAAATGGTGTAGCCGAGAGAAGTACCACCTTACGCTCTCGGCAGATATTTTTAAGCTTTTCGTATGTCTCAGTATCTGAGTTTCTGAATCTGTGAGCCTCGTCAATTATTACCACCTCGATTGAATCGTGAGCATCTTTAATGAAGTCGGACGCCTTATCTAAGTTACCTGATGAAAGCACCTCCCATGAGTGAAGCATGAAATCTTCAGTATATTCTTTCCATTCTGCCTGAAGACCTGGAGGGCAAAGAATAATACCTCGCTTATTAGTTTCTTTAGCAATCATTGAAGCAACAATTGATTTACCAAGACCAACCACGTCCGCTACGATTACACCATCGTATGTATTTAAAATCTTAACAGCTTGTCGAACTGCATCCATCTGATATGCATAGGCTGTATATCCACGCTTCTTTAAAATACCCTTCAGCGATGGGCTAATCTCTACACCCTCCCTAGTTTCAAGGTAGGTTTTAAGAACTAACGCAAAGGCCTCAAATGGAGAGACTTTTTTAACAAGTGTCTTTGTTTCAATGGCCTCAAGTAATTTTTCCTTTACTTCATCACGTTCAGTAATGGGGACCGCATCATTCCAGAGCTTATCAAAAAACTCATTAGCCTTATCGACACCATAGTCTTTGATTTCAATATTAAACTCTTCCTGAGTTGTCAGACCGGCAGAAGTAAGGTTACTACTCCCAGTAATAAATAGCTCGGGAGTTACTATCTGGTCAGCAAACTTAAAAATATAAAGCTTTGCGTGATTTGGGTTTCTGGTTTTACGAATCGTTAATCTGCCTTTTCGAATTAGCTCAACAAAAAAATCAATCTGTTTAAAAAAGCTTTCAGTATCACACTTATCATTATTGAAACTCTTGATGACTGAATCTATGTAGCTCTCCTGTTGCTCTCTAATATTCTTAGACTCAGTATCTTCATACTCAGCAGCGATACCCGATACTAGCTTATCGACATTTAAACCTACAAGGACTTTAAGTGTAAAATCATCGCTTCTTTTGTTTAAAGTGTCATACAACTCGTGAATCCCAGAGAAGTAGAAAAAGCCGACCAGAAATTTGAGCTCCTCACTTCTCTCAATTAATTCTACAAGTCGTTCTTTTAAATTACGTTCCTCTCCAGTATTCGTTATGAAATTTGCCATCCGTCTCAAAAGAGTACCATTTTTAGGCCATATTTCAATTTTATTATGTTTAATACGTAGTCAAGTCAGCTAAATGATTTTTTGTGCATAATCGCAAAATAATCAGCACTAATGAGTTAAAATAAACATATATATGCAAGAAGTTTATCGTTTCCAGCTATCATTTAAGGGACAGCTGGTCGAAAATAGTGTAGATGCTTTTGATGTTGCTAACACTATTCTTGCAACAAGTCTTTCTCTTCAAGAAATAGCTACACTCAAACTAGACAAAGAAACTGCCAAAGACCTTAGATTAAATATTGGTGCATTCAAGGAAGGTTCGCTTGTTAGTGAGTTTGTTTATCACATGGGACCTGCTGTTATCGGGGCTGTACCGGTATTGGTTGCAGTAGCTCCACAAGTAATTGACGTAAGTAAGACGGTAATAGATGGACTAAAAACCTTTATTGAAGTTAAAAGATTTTTGAAGGGGAAAAAAGCTGAGTCTGTCAGAGCTGTGGACGGTGGACAAAATGTAACTATTACCATTGGTGATAACAGCTCATTAACTATTAATTATAATGATTATCGAGCCGTTCAAAGCCAGACATTAAACAAAAACGTGTCTAAGATGACACAGCCTCTCCGTAAAGAAGATTCATTGTTGGAAGAAATTGATTTAATTGCAGATGCAGACAACTCGTTTGTAATCAAGAAAGACGAAGCTCAGTATTTTACTAGTGACGACTTGCTACAGACTGTTTCCGAGGTGAGGTACCGAGGTGTTGTTTCAAAAATTGACTCTAAAGTCCGAAGTGGCTACATAAGTGTAGGTTCTAAAAGAATCCCTTTCACATTTCCTGAAAATCTTCCAACTGAACATTTCATCATCCTCGCAGAATCATTAAAAAGACAGATTCAGATTATTTTAATTGGTGAAGTATCTATGGACTTTGAATCAAATCCTCGTTCAATTGCAATTACAGGGGTTGAATCAGAACTCCAATTGTTCTAATTATCTTGTATAACGACACTTGGGGTAGCTACTGCAACCTAGAAACTTTCCGTACTTCCCTTTTCTTTCAACAAGCTCACTCCCACATTGAGGACATACATCTGATTTAGTCTCAGGTACCTCTGTATATTGTATTGAATTTGAATCTAGAATTTCCTCTAGTTTAGGACCATCAACCAGTTCAATCTCTTTTCCCTGAACAAATGCGTAAGCCTCATTAGTAAACCTACCTGAGGTCACTATAAATCCGCCTGTCGCCTTCTCCGCTGTCATAACACCATAGAGTTCCCGCACTACATTTACAGGTACTTTCCACGCTTTGTAGTGTTTGCATTGGACTAGGTAGAGTTGATTATCTTTATGTAGCTTTATATCAATACCTCCATCGGCTCCTCCGCCCCCAGTTAGTTCTGTGGAGTACCCTTGCTTCTTGAACCATTCAGATAGTAAAAATTCAAAATCTTGCCACGATAAATCTTGCACAGTCTGATGAGCACCATTCCTTTGAATACCTTTAAAAAGAAGACCACTTTTGAGTGATGTGAAGACGCTGAGAACAGCACCAAAGACTAACGCCATTGGTACTAAAAATTTGAAAAATGCTTTTACAAAGATACTGAGCATTGCAGTAATTGCATCTGATGGCTCTTGTAGTTGAATATCTGCCGGTGTTCCATATGGGACAAAATAAAACAGTAGCAGTGCTACCGGTAATGTTATCCACCAAGGAATCAAAGAAGCAACTTTAACTAGTTCTTCAAAGAAGTTATCACCCGCTGATTTTCTGTATCTTCTAGCCATATTGATTATTGTAACAAATCAGCTGTTATTTCGATTAACTGTTTTGGGTTATCACGCAGATTCATTTCTATGACCTGTTGATTTGGTGTAGCGTGTTCAAATCGGGACCATTCTGATTCAGTAATAGTGTCATCAAACCAAATAAAATCTTGAGTCCAATCGATACCCTCTGTTTTTAATGTGTCCCATACCGTTGGTTTAATACGGTCGATTTCTCCATGTAGTTCTTCGGGCAGATACCTTTTCATTATTTCTCTCGGCCGCTCCGGATTACCATCCCTACAATGAGTAGTGAGCCAATATGTTGTATGTGGTCGTAATGCAATAATAAATTCCTCCAAACCAGCCGCAGCTTTAGGCTCGGCTAGATTTTCATGAATCATTGTACCGTCAATATCGAGATAGATATTCATTACTAAAATAGTATCACTTATTGTGGCAACATATACTGAGAATATTCAGTCATTGTCCTGCTATTTGAAGTGATTGATTATGAGCTAGTAGCATTTTCAAATGGGTTCATCCACTCACCATCGCAACCATTATTGACCATCAGAGTATTCCAGCCCTCGATTAGTCCTTCATCTCCTGCATCAGGATTCTCTACAAGGAAATTTTTGGACCAGTGATTCCAAACTTGAGTAAAGTTTTCTGTACTTGGACATTGCACAATCTCTACATCTGGCTTATGAGTCGCTTGGTAGGAATCTATAGTGGAACTAGGTATGTAGTAAAAGTGATAAATAAGTAGACCTAACACCAACATCATCAATAAACGTTTTATAAACGAGTTACTTAATAGCCGCTTCATTTTCTCAACGACTTCATACATACTTTCATCGCTTCATCCCTAGACTCGTATCTAGTTCGATAGCTAATACCTTTCCTTGCATCAAGCCAATCATTGTAATACCAGCCATCCTGACTTGAGCCAGAGAAGCGTATATTGTCCTCACAAAGTGATTTATCTTTAGCATAACCACTGTACCACCAGACTCCTGCTGCTAGGATTAAAGTCACTACTCCGACAATCAATTTGTTGTTTGTAATAATTTCCATAAAAAAATACTGGGTTACCCAGCATGCAGATACACTAAACTGCACGCTGACTTGAGCCGAAGCCCCAACACCCTTTCGGATGAAGACCCATCGAAGAATAAGCCAAACGTGCAGTTTAGTATCTTCGATGGGATTTTCGACCATGTCCGCATCATCACGACGAGGAGTTAGGTCATTGATATTAAGTTGTCTTGCTAATAATACTCTTTAGATTGGCTAATAACAACAATAAAGCGGTGCATCCACTCAGGGAGACACCGCTTATTGCTTAACTCTTTAGTTGTTGAATCAGCTCCGAGGCATCCTCTTTACTCATTGTTTCAAGGTTACCTAACATTTCGTTTTTCTCATCTTCATCATCTACCTTACTATCAATCAGTTGTGTTAGGTATCGCTTTTGGGCATCAGAGGCTTGATACGTAGCCGCTGAATAACTATCGGTACCTAACCCAAAGCTTGGTACTGGACCAGATTCATCAGTACTAAAAGCATTCGGGAATTTGCCAGCTCGTACACAGGCATCAGTCAGAGCACTAGAAAAGGCAAATTTAGTAGAACTCCCAATATAACGATTAGATTGAGATAGTACAGACATACCACGACCCTGCCCGATAACTTTTCCGCCAATTTTTAATGTGCACAAAAAAGCAATTAAACCTGGGTGATTAAATAAAGCCGAAGTGGTTAAATCTTCTTCAAACGTAGCCGTAATGTCATAGACTCCTAAGTGTTTTTCTATTTCTTCACGGATAGGATGCTTGGTCGGCTTTATTGTCTGCATTCTCCTAAAGCTGGTAGCCATAGTTGCGTTATTCATAGTTCAATTTACTAATTCTCTTGATAATTACTTTATTCTTGCGATACGAGATGGACACCAGGTCACCAAAGGCAAACCCCACGGTAGCCAGTTGTTTACCTGACACTTTGATACAAGGTTCATCTTTAGCTCTTCGCTCACACACCACAGTTAGTTTCTGAGTCATGGACTATTTCTTACTTAATGAACTTAAGGTAGTCACTTGGGTACGATGAAATAGACATACGGTCTTTCTAATCGTCTTTGGTTTACCTGTCTCTGGGTCGGTAGTCTCTATAAAGATTGGACTCAGAATTGCTTTAGCTCCTTTGGAAACCGTGTATCCTTGACGTCGCCATGCACTAAATGTCATAGCGTCATGAAATGGGTCAAAGTTCTTGGCATACTTGGGACCTAACTCTGGGTGCTTTTCTATCTCAGCGATAACAGCTTCTAATGTCTTCTTGGAGCCTGCATAGGTTGATACAGGTCGTTCGTCTAATACCTGACTTACTTTCTTCATAATACTTATTTGTTACAGCCGTACTGGATACATCGCAGTACAAAGAATAGATGGCGTTAATAGATATATTCTTCATACTGTAAGTAATAAGAACCTTTTGGAATATGACACCCCGGCAGTAGTTGTCTTGATAGTAGCTAAATTGAACCGGAGTCTTACTATGGGGGTACTCCCGGACCTATTTCTGTTTTGAAAGTTGAAGCTATGGGTATAGGGGTCAAAAAATTTCCGCCATATTTTTTAAAGTAAATGTATTGACGTCACTATGAATTTGACACGAAAATTAAGGGAGTGGTATAATAAAAGTATAGGGTTGCAAAACTCAAGATGTAGAAGAATCTTGTCTCAACCACATCTAACTCAGCGTATAAACTCCGTATAAAATAATTTTCGAAGACCTTAAGAAACTCCCCCTAAAAACTTTGAATACTACAGACCAATAAGTGTGTCCCGTTCACGCTTTTTTGTTTGCTTCTGGTCTTAAGTTACAACTGCGTAATGCGGTTATTAACATTATTTGCACTGGTCCTCGAAACCATGCAACCCGAGTGCACGAATTAAACGATGCAAGACAATCCAATATATTGTGCTGCTCACCAATATCTCGCTTTGGGATTCTCGGTGATTCCAGTCAATAAGGAAAAGCAGCCATTAATCAAGTGGGGCAAGTACCAAACACAAGCTCCAGACATTAAAGAAGTAGTAAGGTGGATTAAACAGTTTCCAGATATGCAGCTCGGTATTGTAACCGGTGCGATATCTAACCTTGTGGTGATTGATGTTGAAAAAGGTGGTGACCCTACCCCATATCCAAAAGCCCTAAAGGCAATAACTGGTGGAGGTGGTTTCCATCTGTACTACCGACATCCTGGTGGCACAGTGAAAAATGGCATCCGTGTCGCCCCGTTAGTAGACATCCGTGGAGATGGTGGCTTTGTGGTGGCTCCACCTAGTATTAGCTCCAAAGGTGCATACGTATGGCTTGACGACCCACAAAAAACTGAACTGTCACTGTATCCAGTAGAACTGATGCAAGCTATCGCTCAGGATGTTACAGAAATACTAGTACGAACTGGAGAACGAAACGTCACCGCTACGAAGAAAGCTGGTGAAATCCTCGCTACCTTCCCTGCTCTTGAAAGCCGAGAAGAAGCCTGGACCCTGCTCCAACAATGGAATCAGACAGAACTTGCTGAACCATTATCAACTGAAGAACTGTACAAAGTCTTTAGTAGCATTGCTGGCCGACATGAGGTGAAGCAATCAATGAATACGCTGACCTTGAAGCCGTTTACTCTCAAACAGCTCTACGAAGAAAAAATGCCTCCTATCAACTGGCTAGCCAAGGGCCTTATACCCTCTGGCATGCTCACTGCTATTACCGGTGAATCCAACTGCTACAAATCATTCCTTACCCTTGCTCTAGCGCAATCGGTAGCAACTGGTAAACCGTTCCTGGGACACTTTGAAGTGGAGAAGAAAGGCAAAGTATTGATTATCGACGAAGAAAATACTCGACGACTCATTAAAAAACGCTTCGAGAATATGGGGATTGAAGCTCATGAGGACATTATCTTTCTATCACTGAGTGGTATTCAGATTGACCACAGTACCCACTTCAGCAAACTTAAAGCGTTAATTGATGAAATTGACCCTGTATTAGTAGTGCTGGATTCACTGGTACGCTTCCATAGCAAAGATGAAAACAGTGCTTCGGAAATGAGTGGCGTGATGCGGAGCGTTGGTCGACTAGCTTCAGAAGAACGAGCCGTATTATTCATCCACCACCATAAAAAAGAGGGCTTTGGTAAAAACTCTGGTAGCAACAGCGTTCGTGGCTCAACTGATATATTCAACGCTTTGGATTGTCACATTGGCATTAAGAAAAATACTGGCACACTGACCTTAAACCAACATAAGCTACGAGTGCAAGAGCAATTAGACCCCTTCAATGTAACGGTAGATAACTTCACCACTAAGCATCTACAGTTTGTGTATGGCGGTGTCGATACGTCTCGCCAAGACCTGATAAACGAAACAAAGGGAGAGATTGTACACATACTCACCGAAGCTGCTGGCGAGTTGATTAGTCGTAAAGAACTCAATGAAAAATTTGCTGTCTCTAAAAAGACACTCACAGAAGTCTTGAACACATTAATCGAAAGTAAAGTAATAACCCGACACACCGGTGCGCATGGGGCTCACTTTTACTCAATTAATGGACCACAAGACGAAGCTCCAGATACAGATGTAGAAGAAGAGATTCCCTATTAACCAAATAATTAAAATAACTATGAAACAAAATACAAAAGCGATTATCTATGCACGTTCTGCCAGCGGTAAAGCGAAGCTGGGCGAACCCACAGTACAAGACCAAGTTGAAGCAGTCCGTAAATACTGCAAAGCAAATCATATAGACGTAATGATGGAAATGAACTTTGCTAAAGAACAATCAAAACAGCTATCAGGCAAAATTAAAGCAGGACTTAAACGCAAGAAAATGGAACAAGGTAAAAGCAAAATTGTCCGCTTTACCGCTGCAGGTAGGGGTGGGAAGAAATCACACTACCAAAAAGAAATAGTACAACCATTTGTTATCCAACGACTAGCTAGCAAGTAAGTAAGTATGAAAAATGAATACAAAGCAGTGGACCCATATCGGTTACGTGAATTACGTCGCAAAGAACGAGCCAATAAAACTCGTCGTCGTGCAACCTCAAAAGCATTAAACGTAAAACAAAAATAACATGCCCACACAAACACAAGAAATTAACAAAGTCGCCTTAAACGCTCTTACCAATCTGTATTATCTTTATACAGACATAGTGCGTAACGGCCTACGTTCAGAGGAATCAACCGAGGAACTGGATATATTCTACCTACGTGGAGGACTGAAGCACATGGTTGAAAAGTACTATACCCTTTCTGCCTTAGACGCCATTACTGTCGAAACACTTAAAGAACTCCCGGAGTTATCACAACTACTCCCTCGCCGTGCAGTATCTGACATGACTGCCCTGCCAATGGAAATGATTACTAACGCCCGAGGTGACTTAAAGTATCTCACTGATATCCATCAAGCATACGGACAGACGCTTCCTGATGAAGTAACTGAACTAATTGAAAAAGGACGACACTTACTTCATTGCCGACTGAAAAAGAGTCGCTCAATTGCAGGAGTCGCTTCAGTAGACTTAGCCTCTGCTGTAATAGCTTATGAGGAACACACGCTCAAGATTGGACCGAAAGGGATACCGGTCCGGAGCTGGACCCTAGAAGACCTTGTATTAGAGTTTATGTTCAATCAATGTACTAAAGACGAGTGGGTTGACCGTGACCGTATTGTAAATTGGATTATTGATACCCTGAATGATGAGACGAAGAAGTCAAAGTCAGTCTACGACAAGTGTATTGCCATAAATAACAAGATTAAGGCAGAATTGGATACCTCCTTGGATTTATTTGATACCTCACGAGATGGGTATATAAAGCGTAACTATTAACAATCTAACCTAAGGGAAAATGTCGTTAGGGTACACGCCTTAGCGGCATTTTTAAAAAGTGATACCAACTTTATCTCTGATGTATTTGGGTAAAAAGTTATAGTCAGATTCTATAATAGCTGTTCTAACTTCCCGAATTCCTGCGCACATCAAAATTAAAAAGCACCTAATGGTGCTTTTTATATAAAAATCCCTAACAGAAAAGGTTATTTTCTTTAATATTGAAGCAAACTGTAGAATTCAACACCAGCTATTATATTCCTGTTAAATATCTATAGCTCTGATCCTTAATTACATTACTTATTGTAACCTCCAATGGATCTGAACTCACAGAATGACGTAAATCGATAATATCCTTTTTGTAAGCATCATAATCAAACGAATCCGGTAATTTTATAATTCTAGCTAATGAAGAATGAAGAATGTTTTGCATCCCCAAGGGTTTGAGGCCAGCCTCACTGTAATACTCTGAAAGTCTTTCTCTAGCATTAAGCACACTATCTGGAATATTTTTCGCAACTAACAAGAGGTTTCCACCATCTAACAACACGTAGTCGAACTGTACCTCACTTCCCTGAAACTCTAATTTGATTTTATCTTGTAGTTCAGAAAATATTTCTTCTCTTTGATCTTCTTGTTCACCAGTATATAGCCCTTCCATTAGAGTAATATGTAAAGGGTAATCCCTCCCCACAAGAGAAAACTTTATTCCATATTTTGCTTCAATATCCTCTAATTTACACGTGACTCTATTCTCTATCATATCAATCGACTCAGGTGTAAATTCCATTGCTGAAATAAATCTGTTTTTAATCACTTCTGGAAATCCTGTAAATTCTTGTATGTTACCAGATTCAAGATTGTTACGACCTCTCATGTCAATTCCAGCATATTTTTTCAATTCTGGTCCACCAAAATTCTCCATATAAATTATAAATTATGTATTAATGGTATCACGATTTATTCATAGACTGAATTGGACATCCTCCAGATTGGCGCACTCAGGTATATTATTTGACTTAATTCATTTATATTATATATTACTGACCAGTTACATAGTGTTATTTAC
>CAZWXM010000014.1:0-4200 GCA_964637855.1 uncultured Candidatus Saccharibacteria bacterium
AAGACTCAGATTTTGACGTTGCGAATTGCTAATATTCTTAAACAGACGCAAATGTCACCGCAGAATATTCTTGCCCTCACATTTACTGAAGCGGGAGCTAAGGCGATGCGAGAGAGACTTCATCGCTATATTGGGGCTGAGGCTTATCAAGTAGCAATTTATACTTTTCACGGTTTTGCTGAAAGATTAATTCGCGACTATCCCGATGCTTACACTCGAGTGATTGGCGGTCGACCAGCTAGTGATTTAGACCGAATAACCATCATTGAAAATATTTTAGACGATACTCAATTTAAGTTACTGAGACCAATTGGAAATCCGGCCTATTATGTAAAACCAGTTCTAAATATTATTGGTTCACTCAAGAAGGAATATGTCACTCCAGATATTTTTGCTGAGTTAATTTCTTCCCAAGAAAAAGACTTATTAGAAATTGAGCAATATCATACTAAGGGTGCTCATAAAGGAAAGGAGAGAGGAGAGTACACTAAAAAAGAAAAAGCGGTATCGAAGAATAGAGAATTACTAGTCATATACCGATTATATGAAACTTTATTGTCTGACCGAAAGCTGTACGACTTTGAAGATATGATTGTGGAGACAGTGCAAGCTTTGGAGAAGAATGAAGATATGCTGCGTGACTTACAAGAAACATACCAATATGTACTGGCGGATGAGCATCAAGATGTGAATGGTTCACAAAATAAAATTTTGGAATTGCTTTGCAATTTTCATGATCAGCCAAATATTTTTGTAGTTGGAGATGAGAAACAAGCGATTTATAGATTTCAGGGAGCTTCATTAGAAAACTTTCTTTACTTTGAAGACATTTTTCCTAATACGACCAGAATTAGTTTGACGGAAAATTATCGCTCGGGACAGACTATTCTCGATACTGCACACAGCTTGGTAGCGGTCAGTGAAGGGCCGTTGGTTGATTTACGAATTCCCCTAGAAGCTAAAGCGGTTGCCGTATCGACTGTTGAACAGAGAGATTTTTCGCATCAAGTGGTGGAAGATGATTGGTTGGTAGCTGAAGTTGAGGCTTTGCTAAAGAAAGAAATCCCAGCCGAAGAAATTGCTATTATAGTACGTACTAATCGAGAGGTTGAACAATTCGCTGCTTTATTGAGAAAGAAGGGAATTGCAGTCGAAGCTTCGGCCGATGGTGATATCTTAGATCATCCAATTACTCACAGTCTGCAAAGTTTTATTGACGCAATTGTTCAAAGCCATAATGAGGCAGCTTTATTTGCCTTGATTCATGGGCCATATTGGGGGATTGGTACTAACGATTTAATTAAAATTACTTCAGCTCGTTCATACAGCACTTCGCTTTGGAGTATCTTGTCAGACAAAGACAAGTTGAATGCTTTGAAAGTTGAAAATATCAATCAGGCTTTTAATGTGGTTTATACCCTAGAGGAAGCTAGAAAAAAAGCGGTTACCGAATCGCCCCACCGGGTTCTAGAATTGGTTTTAAAACAAAGTGGCTTTCTTGATTATGTGATAGCTAATGATGCTCTGGAGAGTTCTCGTGTGGTAAGACGAATTTATGATGAGATTGAGAAAATGGTACTCTATGACAAAAAGACTACCCTTAAAGAAGTGAGTGAAGTTTTTGGTCGTTATCGTGAACACCGGATTGCTTTAAAGGCTCCGTATATTTCCAATAATAACCGGGCTGTACAAGTTATGACGGCCCACAAGTCAAAAGGTTTGGAATTTAGAGTCGTGTTCATTCCGCATGCTGTTGATAGTGTTTGGGGCGGTTCAATCAAGCGAGAGTTATTTGCTATTCCCTTACCGACTCATAGTAAAAATCAAGTTGAAGATTTAATTGATGATGAACGCCGCCTTCTCTATGTGGCTATTACTAGAGCTAAGGAGCAAGTTTATTTATCTCACTCAGAGCAAAATACTGAAGGTAAGGAATTAATTATTTCTCGGTTATTTGATTCATTTGGCGAGAGTGAAGTTAAACTTTGTGATATTTCCAAGTTTGAAACCAACTTTAATCCAGTGGCGTCTTTAAATAATAATTGTCCAGGTTTAGTGATAGATAAAGATTTACTCAGTAACTTCCTAAGCGAAAGAGGGCTTTCGGCTACAGCCCTAAATAATTATTTACGAAGCCCTTATGATTACTTGTATCGTAATGTTTTGCGTGTGCCCGAGGTACAAGCACTACCAATGCAATTTGGTACAGCTGTTCATGGCGTAATGGAATGGGTTACGGCGATAGTCGCTGCCACTAACAATTTACCAACCGCTACTAAGTTAAAAGAGCGGCTCGAAGTTGAGTTATCACGTCTACCAATTACTCAAACTGAATTTGTAAGACTGCATGAAAAAGGTTTAGAGGCTTTGTTGGTCTATACGAATTACGTTAAGGACACTTTGTCGGCCGAATCTAAAACAGAGTTCGCTATCCGAGTTTCTTTACCGACTGGCTTACCTGATTTTCCAGAAGTGATTTTAAATGGGAAGTTAGACCGGTTAGATTTTGATAAAGAAGGCAGATTAGTACAAGTGGTAGATTATAAAACTGGTAAGCCTAAAACTAGAAATCAAATTGAGGGTAACACTAAAGACTCTAATGGAGATTATAAAAGGCAGTTGGTTTTTTATGCGTTATTACTTTCTTTATATGATGATGAGCGCTACCAGTGTCGCCAAGGTTTATTATCATTTATTGAACCAGACTCAAAAGGAGTGGTACATGAAGAGCTCTTTACTATTTCCGATGAAGAAATTGCCGAGTTGAAGCAAACGATAGTAAAGGTTGTTGAAGAGATTACTAGTGGTAAATTCCTAGGGGAACCGTGTGATGAAACTACCAGTAGTTATTGTCATTTGGTTAATTTATTAAAATAAAAAAGACCGAGGGCTTTGCCCTCGGTCTTTTTTAAAATTATTATTCTGCTGGTTTTGTCTCAGCAGTTTGATTAGAGGTTGAGGCTGATTCGAAAGTCCCGTTTAATTGCTCGACTAAATTGTCTATAATTCCACGTACTACTTCAAATGGTTGGGCTCCGTTTATAACGGCTTGCTGGTCTCCAACTATAATTACAGTATAGGGAGTACCGCGAGCGCCAGAATTAAAACCATCTTCAATGCTAGAAATAACTTTTGGTTCCATGCGTCCCTCATCCATACAACTTACGTAAGCACTTTTTGTTATTCCAGCCGCTTCAGCGTATTCTGGTAATTTTGTAACATTGGTTGAGTCTTCAAGATTACGTTCATTAAAGATTTTATCGGAAAATTTCCAGAATGCATCTTTACCACCGATATCACCAACGCAAAGGGCCGCTTCAGAAATTTTTGGTGAATTTGGATGTAGTTTCCCTAAGGGAAATTGTCGGTAAACCCAAGCCACTTTACCGGTGATTCCATGTTCATCCATAATCCTCGTCATAGTTTCGTGATACTGCTTGCAGAAAGGGCAGTCGTAGTCAGAATATTCAACCATCAGAATTGGAGCGTTTGGATTACCGCGAATATAATCAGTTTCATCAATTGGTCTTGGTTCACCAGTAGTGGTGATTTCAGTCGCGGGATTTTGCTCAATCGGCTCCAGGTTAGTTTGATCATCTTTACCATTGGTAAAGAAAATTGCTAAGGCAATCATGGCGAAGCCGCTAATAATTGCGATGGGAATTGCGGGTGAAGATTGTTCGGTTGATGGTTCCATACAACTTATTTTTACTCTTAATCTAAAAATTATAGCACAAGCTTTCCTGTGCTATACTGATTTAAATATATGAATTGGGTAGACGCAGTGGTCTTAGGCTTGGTTCAAGGAGTAACTGAGTTTTTACCTATTTCCTCAAGCGGACACTTAGTTTTGGTCAGACAGCTACTAACTATCGATGATACTAATGGTTTAGCTTTTGATGCTGTTTTACATTTAGCAACCGCTGCAGCGGTAACAATTTATTTTTGGTCTGATATTTGGGTATTAATTCAAGCCGTTTTAAGAAAGTTAGGTAGATTACCGGTTAATGAACGAGATATAACTCTACTAAATGCGCTGCTAATAGGAACCATCCCAGCTGTAGTCTTAGGGTTAATGTTGGAATCAACTATTTCTGAAAATTTTCGTACCCCACTGATTGTGGCAATTTTCCTTTTTGTTGCTTCAATCTTCTTTATCTTTACTGAGTGGCGTTATTATCTAAAGCCAGCTCATGGAGA
>CAZWXM010000014.1:4300-7096 GCA_964637855.1 uncultured Candidatus Saccharibacteria bacterium
CAATCTTCTTTATCTTTACTGAGTGGCGTTATTATCTAAAGCCAGCTCATGGAGAGATTACGCTTAGGCGCGGTCTTTTGATTGGTTTGTATCAAGCTTTAGCATTGGTGCCTGGAATGTCACGTTCCGGAGCGACTATTGCCGGGGGTATGCTGGTTGGACTGTCACGTTACGAAGCTAGTCGGTTTTCTTTCTTGTTGGCAATTCCGATTACATTGGGAGTGGGAGCTAAAATGCTTTTAGAATTACTTCAAAATCCGGCCGGGGTTAACTGGCCACTGGTTTGGCTTGGGGCAGCTATCGCTTTCTTCACGGCTTTGGTAGTGATACATTTCTTCCTCAGCTTTATTAAGAAATACACTTTATGGCCGTTTGTTTGGTACGGATTAATTCTCTCCGGATTGGTGGCTTACGTTTCATTCTTCACTTAAAAAATCACCCTGATTTAGCAGGGTGATTTTTAAAATAATAATGAGTGAGTCATGGCTGTGTCCTCGAGAATTTCCCAATGGGTAGTATCAAGCGGAATTTCTTTGTTACGGTGGCCATCCTTGAATTTTACGTGACCATTCTTACGTGCGTACTCAAAGATTTCTTTGGTTACCTTAACATCTTGTTCACAATATTTTTTAATATCCTTAATATTACCCTCACGCCACCAACGGACGGCCTGCAGTCCATCGGCCGATTTTTTAGCCCCAATTGTAGCTTGGGCTACGCTGTCTAATCTCAAGCGTCGTCCCAAGGAAAGCCTAATGTCTTCTAGTAGGTCGATGCTTTTGATTTGAGTTAAATCACCCGGGTAGTATTTGTTCAAAAGAGGAATATCGAAGTGGTTGCTATTATAGCCGACCAGCGCATCAGCCTTTTCTAAAATCGGCCATAGTTTATCTATTTCATCAACGGTAACTGTTGTATATTTATCTGTTTCACTATCGTAGACAGTGGCGACTGAAATATCGAGGGCAGCTGGGTCACTAGAACCAACTTCTTGGAAGAGGTTTTGCGTTTCGAGGTCAAAAACGATATAGCGCATAAGTCAGGAGATTGTAGCATAATTTACCTATTACAAATAAAAAAAGGACTCGTTTGAGTCCTTGAGAGTTTTAGTCATGAAACTGCCATTTGCTAGGGGAAGTGTCACAAATTGAGACTTTTAGTCCTACCGCTGCGCTGGTGTAAGTTAAAAAGCTTACAATATCCTCAATAATCATTTTATTGTCTGGATTTTCTCTTGGTCCAGTACAAAGTCTAATTGACTCACCATTTCTAGTGATTGAGTAGGTGTTGTGCCCGTGACATTTGATAATATCGCCAGCTTGAATTAAAGTTTTTTCTCCTCTGATTGAGTAATATTGAAAAGTTAGGGTTTTGTATTTCTCACTCAATTTTGTACTCCTTTATTTATCAATTAATAGATAAGCAAAAATCCGCCTAGAATTATGCGGATTTTTTTGAAAATTGCAAGGATTTAGTTGGCAGAGTTTATAAACTCGATAATTTCAGTGACCGGTCCAGATTTTTCCATCCCCGAATCAAGATTTTTAACGGTCAATTTATCGCTTGAGACCTCATCTTCACCCACTACAATCATAAACTTATTGCCACGTTTTTTAACCGCCTCAATCTTTTTGTCTATTTTTCGTGAGTTGATATCCGTTGCTACTGAAAAACCAGCTTGGCGAATAACACTGGCGATTTTTTGGCTGGCGAGATTTTGTTCGGTAGTCATTGGTAAAATAGCTACTTTAGCAGCAGTGGTTTTTATGTTGGCGGGCAGAAGATTTTTTTCCTCTAGAAACTCTCGCATTCTGACATCACCCATTCCAAAACCAACCCCGCTCACTGCTTCATTTCTAAACATACCAGTTAGATTGTCATAGCGTCCGCCACCTAGTATTGAACGACCAGTTGCGTGTCCATCGCTATCAGTCTCAAAGATTTCAAAAATAGTACCAGTATAATAATCGAAACCACGAGCCAAACTCTTATCAAAGACTACATTATTAATACCAAGTTCTTGCAGACCAATAACAATGTCAGTTTGTTCATCACTCTTTTCTAGCATTAGAATAATCTCTTCTACTAAAAGACCATCGCCAGTTATTTCTTTTAATTCATGTCGATAAGTGTGTTCATCAATTTTATTTTTTCGGTCATTTAATCTAGTGATAGCAGGAACCAACTCATCAGCAATACCGAGCGCTTTATATAGGCGACTCATTAAGGCGCGGTCGTTAACTTTAATCTGAAATTGATCAGGTGTGGCACCAAAATTGAGCATTATTTGGTTAGCTAAGGCAATAAGCTCGATATCAGCCGTATAGTCGTCAGCACCAAAAATATCGCAGTTTAATTGCCAGTGTTCACGTAGGCGACCTTTTTGTGGTCGTTCGTATCTAAATAGATTAGGGATAGAATACCAGCGTAAAGGAAAAGCCAGTTCCCGCTGTTTGGCTGCCACCATACGCGCTACGGTTGGAGTCATTTCGGGGCGGAGCGTCACTTCACGGTCGCCTCGGTCGGTGAAGGTGTAAGTTTGTTCATTAACCAACTCTTCATTTTCGGCGCCTTTAGCTCGATACATATCGGCTGGCTCTAGAATAGAAGCGTCATAGCGCTCAAAACCAAAGCTTTCGGCTGCTTTGGTCCAAGTATCAAAAATATAGCGTTGAATCGCCATATCTTCAGGGTAGAAGTCCCGGACGCCTTTATAGGAATCGGTTGAGAGTTTTTTGTCTGTCATTAAAAGATTGTAGGGGAGTTGAGCGAGTTTATCAAGCTCCTGGTTGTTCG
>CAZWXM010000014.1:7196-17102 GCA_964637855.1 uncultured Candidatus Saccharibacteria bacterium
GTCATTAAAAGATTGTAGGGGAGTTGAGCGAGTTTATCAAGCTCCTGGTTGTTCGGTGGGTCGAAGGTGAAGCTCGGCTAGTCTGGCATCCATAGCTCCTTGAATAATTGATTGAATTTCTCTCGGATCGGGAATACCTTTTGATTCAAAATTATTTTCTGAATGTCCGGCGGTTTGGGCTTCAATGGTACCAAAGTTTAGGAAGGTGGCTAAAACACCATTAATAACTACTTCAATATCTTGGAGGCGCTCCAACCTAAAAACACTTACATTGCGATTAAAGAAACCAATTTGGTTAATAGAGATTAACCGTCGGTCGGTAATAATCCATAAATCTAAGTAGTAGTGGGTCCAGGTCATGAAGCCAACTAGGAGGGAAACTAACAACCAAGCGGAAACTCCAAATGCAATTAGGGTTGTGTAGTGAGACAAACTAAACTCAGTTTCATTTAAAAAATTTGGAAATAGTATAACTAATAAAATTATAAAGAAGGGAAATAGCATCATTAAAAAGGCTCCGAATAACTCAGCTACAATCACAAACCAATGTTTACGAACAGTTTTAAGAATTTCTTCACCCGGTTCGAGTTGGATTTTTTCTAGTAACATATTTTAAATATTTAAAGCGGTAATAGTCATCACCAATAGAAGTGGGGCTGTAGTTGCTAAATAGATGATTAACGTTAAGCTAGTGACTTTTAAATCAAAGCCGTAATTTTTCCAATGGTAATAAAAAATTGCACTAAAAATAGCATAAGCGCCCAGTATTAAATAAAAAGCCAGCATCACAATAGTGTGAACTGGTAAATTTACTAATTCAAAAATTGGAGTGGAAGAACCAATCATTACTTACTATTGTAACACCAAGACAGTGTATCTTTCGACACCGTACTGATCCTTGTGGGTAGTGGTTTTAAATGAATTGTAGTTGGCAAGTTGAGTGATGGCTGAAGTTTGCTCCGGTTCGTGTTCGAGCCAAAGTTGACCGCCAGATTTTAAATGCTGAGGAGCTTCTTCAATGATTTTGATAATTATTTCCATTCCATCCTGACCACCAAATAAAGATATAAAAGGTTCAAATTCGGTCACTGATTCATCAGTGCGATTTAAACTCGCGTCTATGTAGGGTGGATTAGAAAGTATGAAATCATACTTGGTGTCAGTGAAGGCAGCAAATAAACTAGTGTGAGCTACTCGGAAGCGATTTTCAGCTAAGTTGTTAGTTTCGAGATTTTTCTTAATAGTCGGAATATGGCCTTGGTCAATTTCAGAAAAATCAACTTTACTCTCAGGGATAGCTTTGGCGACCGCGACTCCGATACAGCCACTACCAGCACAAAGGTCCAAGATGTGAGGAGATTGATTTTCGATTTCAGTAATGGCAGCGATAGCTTTTTCAACCCAGAATTCCGTTTCAACCCGAGGTATCAGTGGGTGAGAGTCTAAATGTATTTTACAACCCAAAAAATTAGAGAAACCGATGATGTAAGCGAGGGGCTCACCGAGGGCGAGACGTTTACAATCGGCGAAAAAAGCGGGGCTTTTTTCGCCCTGGTACTTTTCATTCAATAACCAATCGATTTCTTTTTCCACCATAGATATGACTACTATGCAATTTATTATTAGCTATGTCAATTGGGTAGATATTTCATTAAGGGATAGGGACAGATAAGTTTTGTTTTTGTATTTTGTTATACTTAACACCATGTCACAAAATCCGATTTTGCAAATTACCAATTTAGTTAAAACTTACGGTTCAGGCGATAAAGCCGCTACCGCAGTCGCGGGTATAAGCCTAGATGTAAAACGTGGAAGTTTTTTTGGTCTCTTGGGTCCTAATGGAGCTGGAAAAAGTACTATTATAAATTGTATTACTGGTATCACTCAACCTACCTCAGGACAAATTTTAGTTGATGGAGTTGATGTGGTTAAGAATTATAAACAAGCTCGGACTAAGGTCGGTTTATCACCACAAGAATTTAACGTAGACATTTTTGCTACTCCGGAACAGTTGATGGATTATATGGCTGGCTATTACGGGGTAAGAAAAGATGAAAGAAAGATAATGGTAGATAGTTTGATTGCGCAGTTTGATTTAGAAAAACACCGTAATATTAAATTTCAAAAATTATCTGGCGGACTGAAACGCCGAACTATGCTTGGGCGCGCCTTGGTCCATACACCTGATTTGTTGATATTAGACGAGCCAACTGCTGGTGTCGATGTCGAGCAACGGCGCGCCCTCTGGGAATATTTAAAAAAGATGAACGAAGCTGGAAAGACTATCATTTTGACTTCACACTATTTAGAAGAGATTGAATATCTTTGTGATGAGATTGCTATCATTAATCATGGTCAGATTGTTGCGGAGGGAACTAAAGAAGAATTTATGAAAGATGGCAAGAGTATTGAAGAGCGTTACTTGGAGATTACACAGTCTGATAATAAGCAAAAATAATATGGATATAAATTGGATTGGTTTACAAACCATGTTTAGACGCGAAGTGCAGCGCACGCTCAGGGTAGTGATACAGACACTAGTCGCTCCGGTTATATCGGCCGCCTTATACTTATTTATTTTTGGAACGGTGATTGGAACTAAAATTGATGACTTTGCCGGTGTACCGTATATATCGTTTGTTTTTCCTGGAATCTTAATGCTTTCAATTATTAATGCTTCATTTGCTAGTGCTTCTTCAGCGCTTTACTTTATGCGCTTTACGCGCGGGATTGAGGAGATTTTAATTGCTCCATTTTCTTACATTGAAATGTTGATTGGTTTTGTGGGGAGTGCTGTGGTACGAGCCTTAATGGTGGCAGGCTTGATTCTTTTAACCGGTATTTTGTTTGGTGCAGTGACTTTAGTTAATCCATTAGGTTTTGTATTTTACGTAGCAGCGATTGCGGCGATTTTTGCTTTATTAGGAATCATTGTCGCTTTATGGGCTGAAAGTTTTGAACAATTACAAGTACTGAACACTTTTGTTATTACGCCACTAACTTATCTAGGAGGAATTTTTTACTCGATTACTTTTCTTCCACCGCTTGCCGCCGGTATTACCAGAATGAATCCGTTCTTTTATTTTGCTGATGGTGTAAGGAGTTCGATGATTGGTTATAGTGAAGCCAATAGTGTAGTTGGTATCGTAGTAATTATTGGTTTAGTAATTGTATTGGGAACCATTGTTACAACTATGTTCAAGCGCGGGTGGAAGATTCGTTCTTAGTTGCACACAGGCTAGACCATTGTGAGCGTAGCATTTTGTTACACTTAACTCAGTATGAAAAAGAATACAAAATTATATGAGATTGCTGCCACTCTGCTCGAAAGAGGCAAGGGGATTTTGGCAGCTGACGAGAGTGATTCAACGGCTGGTAAAAGACTAGACATAGTTCATTTACCGAATGAGCCTGAGAATAGACAAATGTTTCGAGAAATTTTATTCACCGCTCCCGAGATTGAAAAATATATATCAGGGGTCATTATGTATGACTCTTCAATCAAAAATTTTACTCGTGAGGGAATTCCGTTTGCTGATGTATTAACCGCCAAAGGAATTGTGCCAGGTATTAAAGTTGACTTAGGCACTAAAGAACTTGAAGGCTTCAAGGGTGAAGTAGTAACTCAAGGTCTCGACAATCTAGAGGAAAGATTTGCTGAGTATTATGATCTCGGTGCACGTTTTGCTAAGTGGCGTATGGTGGTTACGATTGATGAAGATGATACTCCAACCGACCAGTCCCTTAAAATTAACTGTATGCTGCTGGCTCGTTATGCTCAAATCGCTCAAGCTTCGGGCATTGTACCTATTGTTGAGCCGGAAGTAATTCATGAGGGTGATCACTCATTAGCTAAAGCTGAAATGGTTACAACCCGAGCGTTACAAATTCTTTTTCAAACCCTCATTGAGTACAAGGTTGATATGTCAGGTCTCATTCTAAAGTCATCTATGGTTTTAGCTGGGAGTAACTATCCAGAACAAACATCACCGGAAGAGGTAGCCCAAGCTACATTAAGAACTTTCCATATGAGTGTTCCACATGATTGCGCCGGAATTGTTTTTTTGTCGGGTGGACAAACTCCAGAGCGTTCAACTAAAAATTTAAATGCCATTGCAAAAATGGGCGAACAACCTTGGCCAATTACTTTCTCATATTCACGCGCTCTAGAAGAGCCGGTACTGAGAACTTGGGGCGGTAAGCCAGAAAATGTTGAAGCGGCCAAAGCAGCTCTACTTGAAGTTAGTAAAGCCAATAGTGAAGCGAGTTTAGGGAAGTTGTAGAGATAAATAAAAACACCGGATTCAATCCGGTGTTTTTTAAAAATAGTAAACAAAAAGCCCTTGCGGGCTAATTAGTAATGTTACTAAATTTTGTTAGTTTATCTCCGGTATTAAAAATTTAGAGTTTTAGTTCCAGGAATTTGCCCTAAGAATGGGGCAAATTCGGAACAAAATAAATAATAGGCCCTTGCGGGCCTTTATTTATTTTTTCTGTTTGTAGACTGTGTGCTTTTTAGCTACTGGGTTGAATTTAGTTGTTTCGTACTTCTTGCTTGGGTCCTTCTTGTTCTTGTTGTTGTAGCGAGTGTAATAAACATGGCCTTTTCCAACGCCTTTTTCGTCTCCTGCAGAAACCATTTTTATTAGTAAATCTTGTGACATAGTGTTGAGTAGCATACCAGATTGGACTTAAACGTCAATAGATAATTAACCTCGAATAACTTAAGTCATCCAATCAGCCGTAATGTTAAATTTAGTTAACAATTTAAGCCTATTTTGGGTGCGTATAGAAAAACTCACATTATCTAACATGATATTATTTATATGAGCCGAGCAGGAAAGTCAGGTACTTTTGAGCTGGCTTATTTAATAATGAGAGTATTAACATTTGGTTGGGAATTTCCACCCGCAAAAAATGGCGGTTTAGGTGTTGCTTGTTATGGCCTAACTCGTGAGCTTCTACAAAATGGTGTAGAGGTGATTTTCGTACTCCCAAAAACTCAAACTACGGTTGGTGAAGCAAAATTTTTGTTTGCTGACCATGAAAGGTTAGTCAAAGTTGTGCAGACAGATATTGCGATAAAGCCTTATCATCAATCAGACAGTATGGTGAATGTGATTGTTGGTTACGATAAAAGTGGTAATCCAATTCTCAAATCCCGTTCAATTATTGAAGAGGCTCATCGGTTTGCGCATCAGGCTTCCATTATCGCTCAAGAAGAAGTTTTTGATGTAATTCATGCTCACGACTGGACTTCATATTTAGCTGGTGTAGCAGCTAAGCTTGCAAGTGGTAAAAAATTAATTTTACATGTTCATGCCACTTCTTTTGATCAAGCCGCTGGCGATAATGTTGACCCAGCTATTTATAAAATTGAAAGAGAGTGTTTTGCTTTAGCTGATAAAGTAGTTACAGTGAGTGAATACACAAAAAATATTGTCGTCCAAAAACACGGTGTGCCGGCTGATAAGGTCGTCGTCGTTCATAACGGTTGTGATACCTATGAGCCACCTAAATTAAATCCCACTTTGGCCGAGTTAAAAGCGCAAGGTAAAAAAATTGTGCTTTATCACGGACGAATTAGTATTCAAAAAGGCGTGGATTACTTTGTGCGGGCAGCGCGGAGAGTGGTTGATGTTGATCCGAATGTAGTTTTTGTAATATCAGGTTGGGGAGATATGATGACCCAAATTATCGAGCAAGTTGGAACGATGGGACTATCCCAAAATGTTCGCTTTGCCGGAGCCTTGTGGGAAGAGGATAGAGATCGAATGTATCAAAGTGCTGATTTGGTGGTTATGCCCTCAGTGTCTGAGCCGTTTGGTTTGGTGCCACTGGAAGCGCTTCAACATGGTACCCCTTCAATTATTACCAAACAGTCAGGAGTGGCTGAAGTTTTGACTCATGTTCTCAAGGTTGATTTTTGGGATATTGATGAAATGGCCAATCAAATTTTATCTAGTTTGAAATACCCGGTTATCAGACAACAGATGGTAAATGAGGGTAAACAGCAATTAAAAAATATGTCTTGGAATCATCAAGCCCAAAAAGTTAAGCGTCTTTATCAGAGTTTGGTACAATACGTTACAATCTAGCTATGCTTACTGTCTGTCCTTATTTTCACGTTCATCAACCTTATCGAGTAAAAAAATATCGCGTTTTTGATATTGGTAATGACACCGAGTATTTTAATGATAATAGCGAAACTGATTTAAATAATCGTAAAATTGTCGAGAAAGTAGCCGAAAAATCTTATCGACCGACTAATAAAATTTTAAAGGAGTTGCTAGATAAACATCCGGAATTTCGTTTTAACCTATCTTTTTCTGGAACGGTACTTGATCAGTTTGAAGCTTATGTCCCTGACGTACTAGAATCGTTCCAAGAATTAGTCGCTACTGGACGAGTTGAAATTCTCGCTGATACTTATCATCATTCATTGGCTTTCTTTTATTCTTTACCTGAATTCAAACGACAAGTTAAAAAACACGAAAAAAGAATCCAACAATTGTTTGGCGTTACGCCAAAAGTTTTCCGAAATACAGAATTATCGTATCGTAATGATTTGGCCAAGTGGTGTGAAGATAATGGTTATGTGGGAATCATGGCTGAGGGTTGGGATAAGTATCTTGGCTGGCGCAGTCCAAATTATTTATATCGACCAGCTGGTTGTAAAAAAATTAAGGTCCTATTAAAAAATTATAAATTATCTGACGATATCGCTTTTCGGTTTGGGAATAAAGAGTGGGCCAACTGGCCATTAAATGCCGAGACTTATGCCAACTGGATTCATGCTCATCATGGAGATGGGGAAACCGTAAATCTTTTTATGGATTACGAAAGTTTCGGCGAACACCAATGGGAAGATACTGGGATTTTTGATTTCCTACGAGCGATGCCAGAAATGGTTTTGCGACATCCTGATACTAGTTTTAAAACTGCCACCGAAACGGTTGAGAGTTATGAACCAACGGGTGAATATGACGTACCAGAGGTTTTAACTTGGGCCGATACCGATAGAGATTTAACAGCTTGGACTGGAAATGATATTCAGAGAGATGCTATAGCCGCTACTTATGGTATGGAGCGAGATGTAATGAATACTAAGAAGCCAGCTTTGATTGAAACCTGGCGCAAGTTACAAACTTCTGATCATTTTTATTACATGTGTACCAAGTGGTCTAATGATGGAGATGTTCACGCTTACTTTTCTCCGTATCAATCCCCATATGATGCGTATATCGCTTTTATGAATGCCTTAAGTGACTTACAATTAAGAGTAAGTCATGTATTGAATGAAAAACAGGAAAAAGAAAAACTTGAACTAAATGCCCCGATAGAAATTACTAATCAACCAGCGGCGGTAATTTCAAATAGTGGTGAATATGAATTCAATTTTAAATTAAAAATTCCGTCTTTAGTTCAGTCCTGGTGGGGTAAAATGAACAAACAATTATTGCCTTTGAAGCAGTTCTTTAGTAGCAAATAAGTTCTTAAAGTTATGACAGTTAAAAAAACAACTAAACCAAAAATAACCAAAAAGGTGGTGGCTAAAAAGCTGGATACAGTAACTGTAAGTAAAAAAGTCGATACTAAAACAACTGGCAAAACACCCATCAAACCAGCTCCAATCACAAAAAAGACTTTGGTTGTAGCCAACAACCAAACTTCATTCTGGGTTAAAAACGGGCAAATTTTAAATAGTCTAGTAGCGCTCAAAGATTCTTTAGCAGAAATGGAAAAAGAAGTTTACCTTTATCATGCCGGGGGAAAGCATAACGATTTTTCTAGTTGGATAGCAGCAGTTTTAAGTGACATTGAATGTGCCGAAGCGATTGAAAAAGCTAAAACTCCCAAGTCAGCTAAGACGGTTGTAGCTAAGCATCTAAAAAAATATCACATTTAATCTATGTCACGTTCTGTCACAGTTGGAAATGGAAGCCTGCTTGTCGGTATGGATGCGCGTGGACAGGTGCGTGATTTGTACTATCCGTTTGTAGGTGAAGCCAACCACGTGAGTGGGGCGAGTGGAAATAATGTTCACCGAATTGGTGTTTATGTTGATGATCAGATTTCTTGGTTGGATAATTCTGATTGGAAAATTGTTATGGGGGCAGAGGAAGGGACTTGTGTCGGCTCAATGTTTGCTGAAAATCTTAAGTTGGGAATCACTCTAGCTAGTCGGGATGCAGTCCATAATGAACTCAGTGTTTTCCTAAGACATTTTACAATCACAAATTTGCGAGATAAATCACGCACTGTAAAATTATTTCTTGCGCAGCAATTTAATATTTATGAATCACGACGAGGCGATACAGGTTTTTTTGATCCTCGAGTTAATGCCGTAATTCACTATAAGGGTAACACCACACTTTTAATTAATGCTAAAAGTGGCAAACAATCATTTCAGGAATATAACATTGGATTATTTGGAATCGAAGGAAAAGAGGGAACATATTTTGATGCTAATGATGGTATTTTGGAACAAAATCCAATCGAACATGGTTCTGTTGATTCAGTGTTAGGTTTAACTTTTGAAATTCCGCGCTATGAATCTAAAGAGGCGGACTATTGGATTGTTTGTGGTAAATCCATTCCTGAAGTCCATACTTTGGATGATTTGGTTATAAAGGAAGGGCCAGAGCGATTAATTAATTCTACCGAAGCTTATTGGCACGCTTGGCTAGATAAAGAGCAAACTGACTTGTCACTTTTGCCAGCGCCGCTACAGTCGTTGTATAGACGTTCATTGATTGTAATGCGAGTACATGCTGATAACGGTGGTGGAATTATTGCTTCTAGTGATACTGATATGTTGCACCATGGTCGCGATACCTATAGTTATGTTTGGCCCCGTGACGGAGCGATAGTGGCTAATACTTTTGATGAAGCTGGTTATCGTGACGTTGCTAGTCGGTTCTTCCAATTTATGGCTGATCGACTTGAGCCAAGTGGTTATCTAATGCATAAATATCGCACTGATGGAGTTTTGGGTAGTTCATGGCACCCTTGGATTATCAATGGCGGACCAAATCTACCTATCCAGGAAGATGAAACTGCTATTGTGCTTTTTATGTTGTGGGAGCACTACGAAAAGTATCATGATATCGAATTTATCGAATCACTCTACAATACTTTTATTGAACCAGCGGCTGAGTTTATGGCTGAGTACATTGAGTCTACTACGGGATTACCACAGGCTTCATTTGATTTGTGGGAAGAAAAATATGGCAGTTCAACCTACACCGCTGCTTCAGTTTATGGTGGTTTAATGGCAGCCGCCAAGTTTGCTAATTTATTAGGTAAAGCTGAACCCTCACGGACATTTCAAGCGATTGCCCAAAGGTTACAAATCGCCATTGGAAAAGTTCTATACAATAAAGAGGGTGGTTATTTCGTGAAGCAGGTTTTACACACCAAAGATGGTGAGTTAGATTTTGATAATACCGTTGATATTAGTAGTTTGCACGGATTAATTTTGTTTAGAGTATTTGACGTTGATGATGAGAAAATCACTAGCATGGTCAAAGTGGTTGAAGATAAATTACAGGTACATGATAGTAGTAAAGGTTTTGTACGTTATGAAGGAGATGCTTATTACCGCATGCAAGATGCTGGTTCGCCAAATCCTTGGGTCATTACTACCTTATGGATTGCTCGCTATTATATTGAAAAAGCCAAATCATTGAAGGACTTGAAACCCGCTTTGGATCTATTAGAATGGACCAGTTCACATTCTAATCAAGGAGGATTATTAGCCGAGCAGATGCATCCAATTACTCGTGAACAGTTATCTACTTCACCATTAGTTTGGAGTCATGCTGAATTTGTTTTGGCGGTTAAAGCTTACTTGAAGAAAGTTGAAGAATTAAAATAAGCCGACTAAAATCACTCAGTCTGCTT
>CAZWXM010000015.1:0-1089 GCA_964637855.1 uncultured Candidatus Saccharibacteria bacterium
GCGGGCCCACGAGGATTTGAACCTCGGTCAACGGTTTTGGAAACCGGCATTCTACCACTGAACTATAGGCCCCTTTTCGAGAGATGTTTGTCTCAAGAGATAGTTATATTAGGCGAAAGTAACGGTCTGGTCAACCAATCTTGTGTTGGAGAAAATTCTCGACACAGGTATTAATTTCAGCTTGAGCTTTAGGATTAAACCATTTGATACTACTGTCTCGCTTTAACCAGGTTAATTGGCGTTTGGCATATTGTCTGATTTTTGTTTCTAGTTGTGAAAATAACTCAGTTTCAGATAACTGATTTTGCAAATATTTTGCTAGATAACGATATTCTAGACCCAGTGTATCCATTCGTTCATAAGTGACACCTTGCTGATGAAGTTGGGCGGCTTCAGCTATCATTCCCGACTCCAGTCTTGCTTCAAGGCGGAGGTTAATATTTTTATGTAGCTGTTCCTTAGTGATGTCTGTACCAAGTAGTAACCAATCATAAGGAGAATCGATTTTTTGTACTGGCGGTACAGTGCCTAGCTCATTAATAATTTCTAAAGCGCGAATTAAACGTCGGCTATTAGCCGGGTCAATGTCTTCAGCCCGGATTGGGTCGAGGGTTTTAAGTCGTTCATACAACTCCTGGTTAGAAAATTTTTCAAGACCTTTTCTAAACTCTTCATTAGGAGCTACTGGAGCCGACTGCAGTTCGCCCCGTAAAAGTTGAATATAAAAATAAGTTCCACCGACAATAATTGGCAATTTACCTCGATTTAAAATATCAAGAATTGCTGCTTTTGCATCGCGCTCGAAATCTGCCGCTGTGTAAATTTCCATTGGTTCAACCACATTAAGTAGGTGATGGGGGATGCCTTGCATTTCTTCCATGGTAACCTTTCCGGTCCCGAGATCCATTCCCCGGTAAACCTGTCTTGAGTCAGCTGAAATCACCTCACCATTGAATTTTTTAGCGAGTTCAATAGCCAGAGAAGTTTTTCCCGACGCTGTTTGTCCAACGACGGCTATTACCCTAGGTTTATTCATAAAGCTGAGTGTAGCAAAATTAAAGATAAAAAACAGTCCGCAGGGACTGTTTT
>CAZWXM010000015.1:1189-7595 GCA_964637855.1 uncultured Candidatus Saccharibacteria bacterium
TGTGCCTTGGGAGGGAGTCGAACCCTCAAGCCTTTCGGCATACGATTTTGAGTCGTACGTGTATACCAATTCCACCACCAAGGCAGGTGAATCAGAGTGTATCAGAAAATTTAAGATAAATAAACGCTTTATTGTAGTTAAGCAGTTAAATCTGAGTTGTGTATAAGTCTTAAACTTCAATATGTTAGAATGGACTTAATTAGGGGTAATACGGTTTTTAATTATGGCATTTCAGGGTGATTCAATATATTGGGTAGAAGTAGAAAAAGTGGTTCCGAATCCGTTTCAACCACGTCGAGTTTTTGACCAAGATAAGCTACAAGAGTTGGCTGACTCTATTCGCATGTACGGAGTACTCCAACCTCTCACTGTCACTCGTAACGAAATTCAAAAGGAGGATGGTACTTTTTACACAGAATACGAATTAATCGCTGGAGAGCGAAGATTGCGCGCTAGTAAGTTGGCTGGAGTAGCTCAAGTGCCAGTAATTATTCGTGAAGGGGAGCAGTCACAACAAGAAAAACTCGAGTTAGCGATTATTGAAAACCTACAACGGGAAGATTTGAATGCGGTCGACCGAGCCCTCGCTTTTCGGCAGTTAGCTGATGAGTTTGGCATGTCGCACGCTCAAGTGGCTCAAAAGGTTGGACGCAGTCGCGAGTATGTTTCAAACTCAATTCGGCTACTCGGTTTACCTGATTATATTTTAGATGCTTTGCGCTCTGGTGAAATGGCGGAAGGGCACGCGCGAACACTTTTGATGTTGACTGATAGGCCACAAGAACAGGAAGTAATTTTCCGAGAAATCTTATTAAAGAAATTATCAGTGCGTGAAGTGGAAAGAATTGTTCGTAAGATTGCGACTGATAAAGTTAGAAAGAAGAATCCGGATGAGTTTGATGCTAATTTGTTGGAATTTGAAAAGCAGTTTACCGAAACCCTTGGTACTAGGGTACAAATTCAAAAGACTGATTTTGGCGGAAAATTAACTATCGATTATTTCTCAGAAGATGATTTACACACCATTCTGCGGCGAGTTAAAGATGATGCTTTAAATACTAATCATCAGTTTACCCAAACCCAAATGGAGCAAAAGCTAGTTTCAGATACACCATTAGAAATGGTCTCTGAGCCAGTTGTAAACAACTACCAACCAAATCCGGTGACAAATTTCTCGTCAGTTAATTTAGTCGAACCAGTACAACCTACTCAACCTGAAGTAGTGACTGCGCCAGTTATAGCTGGTTATTATGCTGAAGCACCAGTAACTCCAGTGCCTGAACCCGAATCACCTAAAAAGCCAGAAGAAAATTCTGACGACAGTAATCTGTATTCAATAAATAGTTTTAATATTTAATTCTAGTTACCTTCGGTAGCTGATTTGATATGCTTCCTGGCCACTGAGGTTTTCGCGAAGCGTAACCACTTAGGACTAGGCTTAGCAGATTTTCTGGTTTCAATTTCTACAATATCACCGTTATTTAAAACCGTATCCAGCTGCACCATTTTTCGATTAACCTTTACGCCAAAAGTATGGTCACCAACTTCAGAGTGAATAGCGTAAGCAAAATCTATCGGTGTAGCACCTACTGGTAAATCAACTACGTCGCCAATCGGAGTAAAAACAAAAATGCGATTGGAGAAAAAGTCGGTTTCAGCATCGTCCACAAAGTCACTGGTAGCTCGCTCATCTTCATCGTTATAAGTTTGTCCAATTTGTGAAATCCATTCAGGGATTTTTAAATTGTGCGGAGTAGAATTTTTTTCTTCAAGTTTTCCGTCTAAATTTTTATCAGATTTAGTAAAGGGTCTGAAGAGGGAAGGAATTAAACTTGAAAACATCGAAGGCTTTTGCGCTTGGTCGGTAATAGAGGGCTGTTTATAAAAAATATGTGAAGCCACACCAAACTCAGACTCTTGGTGCATTTGCTTCGTTCGAATTTGAATTTCCAAAATCACTCCGTTTTGGGTAGTGACCGTAGTGTGCAGGGATTTATAGCCATTGGGTTTAGGGAAAGCAATATAATCTTTTACTCGCTTGGGTAGAGGTCGCCATAGCTCATGAATAATACCGAGCGTTCGATAACAATCTTCAACCGTATCGACCACCACCCGCATGGCTAATAAGTCATAAATAGAGTCGATTTCCCACTCTTTTCTTTTAAGTTTATGAAACAAACTGTAAAGGCCCTTAACTCGGTATGAAGTATTGAAGTTGGCTAGTCCGACTTCAACTAAGCGCTTTTGCAGAGACTTTCTTTCTTTTTCCAATATTTCATTAGCGTGTCCAAATTTTTTACTGAGAGTTTCTTTTACTCGCTCAGCTTCCTTTGGATAAACGTAAGGGAAAGCCAAATCCTCCAATTCTTTACGGAGTTTACCCATCCCTAAACGATGAGCAACTGGTACATATATCTCCAGAGTTTCTCGGGCAATTCGAAGTTGTTTTTCAGCGGGAACATGGTTCAAGGTCTCCATGTTATGGAGGCGGTCAACCAATTTGATAATCAGAACTCTAATATCTTGACTGGTAGCAACTAGTAATTTTCGTAGACTTTCATTATGACGGTCAGTCCCGTGATATCTAACTGAACTAAGCTTGGTCACTCCTTCAACTAAAAATAAAACTTCTTCTCCAAACTCAACCTTAATATCATTTGAGGTAATTGGGGTATCTTCAATCGTGTCGTGTAAGAGACCAGCACAAATAGTCCGAGGCCCCATACCCATAGCTGCTAATTTATAACCCACCTCAGTGGTGTGAGTTATATATGGTTCGCCCGAGTAACGTTTATGTTCTTTATGGGCGGCTTCCATATAGGAATAAGCCTTTTGAATTAGTTCCTTGTCTTCCGGACTAGGTTTGTCTAGTTGAGCAATAATTTGTTCGGCGGTACGCATCTACTCATTCTAGAGACAAGAAGTCAGATTGACAAGTTTTTTTAGTTTAAATTATTTTTGTTTTAGTAAGTCCAAAGCAATTTCTAAAGTAATATCCTCGTCTTTAATATTGTCAGGAATTCCAATTCGTTTGAAGCCCTTCTTTAGGTAACGACCAGACTTTGATTCCATAACATTTACTAGCTTGCGAGTTTTTGGATTCACCCCTAGTTCTTTCAATAATTTTTCACCTTTCCGTAAAGTTTTTGGTTCAGCTAAAATCTCCATTGCTCGGGCAAAAGTGATTTCGTAAGGATTGTCACTGCCTTTTAAGGAACGGAAGTCTCCAGCGTGGGCGATGTATGGTCCAAATTGACCTGAATTAGCCAGGACTGGTTCATTAGTCTTTGGATGGAGACCAAGTTCTCTTGGTAATAACAAATACTTAACCGCTTCAACTAGGGTAACGTCTTCTGGTTTTATAGTAGCTGGTAGAGAGGCTCTTCTCGGTTTAAGGGCTTTTTTACCTTTGACCTTTTCTGGCGTGGCACCAAGTTGAACGTATGGTCCAAATTTTCCATTCATAATAAAAATTGGTTCTCCAGTTTCGGGATGATTTCCAATTGGTTCATCAGATTTGGCTTCCGACCCATCAATTAGACGAGCGCCGTTACAGTCAGGGAAGCGTGCGCAGGACAGGAAGGTTCCATTTTTACCAAGCTTAATTACCATCTCAGCCCCACAGTCAGGACAAGGGAATTCCTTAGGCCCAGCGCCTAGGGTAGTTAATTTCTCGATATCTTCCTTAGCATCAACGGCCTTTTTGAATGGGACGTAAAACTCAGTCAAAGTTTTTTTGTATGAGCGTTCACCAGTTGCAATATCATCAAGTTGATTTTCCATATCACTAGTGAAATCGTCGCCAATGTATTCAGCAAAATGCTTTTCTAAGAAACTAGAAACCACATCACCCGTGTCAGTAGGAATTAGTGTTCGTCCTTCTTTAGCTACATAACCACGCTGAACGATAGTGTTCATGATTGAGGCGTAAGTTGACGGGCGACCAATACCTCTTTTTTCAAGTTCTTTAATTAAGCCAGCTTCAGTGTAGCGGTTGGGTGGTTGAGTTTGTTTAGCCTCAATTTTGACTTCCTTACAAGTAAGTTCATCACCAGCCGCTAACTTTGGCACTTCAGTATCTTCACCGCGAGACCGAGAATCAACTTTTAGCCAGCCATCAAAAATAACTCTAGAGCCATTAATCGCAAAATCAGGAATTTCCTCAGTGGTATTAGTTACATTAGTAATTAATTTAGTCCGTTTAATAGTAGCATCGGACATTTGTGAAGCGACCGCTCGTTCCCAAATTAATTTATATAATTCTTTTTGATCTGAAGTTGAACCAGCCGAAGCTTTACCAAAGTTTGAGGGACGAATTGCTTCGTGAGCCTCTTGAGCTGATTTACTTTTAGTTTTGTATTTTCTTGGCGCTACGTAATCCTTACCAAATTCTTTACTGATTAAAGCCAAAATTTGCTTTTGGGCTTGGTCACTAATGTTGGTACTGTCAGTACGCATATAACTAATAAAACCAGCTTCGTAGAGTTTTTGGGCAGCGCCCATAGTCCGAGAAGGAGTGAAGCCTAGTCGAGTAGAAGCGGTTTGCTGTAGGGTTGAAGTTGTAAATGGTGGACGTGGTACTCGCTTGGCTTCTGTCTCCTTGATAGATTTAATTACCCAATCGTGTTTTTCACCGATAGTCTTAATTCGTTCAGCTTCAGTTGCTAGGTTTGGTTCTTCGGTGCAGGTAAAAGGTAGAGTAGCTTTACTATCTTTAAGTTCCGCCGTCAGTACGAAAAAATCTTCTGGAATAAAGGCTCTAATTTCTCGCTCGCGCTCCATCACAATTCTTAGAGCCGGAGACTGCACTCGTCCCGCCGATAAACCATAGCGAACCTTCTTCCAAATTAGCCCAGACAAATCATAACCAACCAAACGGTCTAGTACGCGTCTAGCTTCTTGAGCTTCCTTGAGATTTAAGTCTAAGTCGCGCGGATGTTTAATCGCTTCTAAAATTGCCTCCTTAGTAATTTCATTAAAGGCCACTCGTTGTAGATTGGAGTTATGTTTTTTTATCAATTCAGCGACATGCCAGGCAATCGCTTCACCTTCACGGTCGGGGTCGGATGCTAGTAGGACTTCATCTACCTTTTTAGCAGCGGCTTGCAAACCACTAATTACTTTTTCCTTACCCGGTGAGATTACATAACGGGGAACAAAGCCAGCTTCAATATCAACGGCATCTTTGTTACTTTTAGGAATATCTCGAACATGACCAATAGAGGACATGACTTTGTAATCAGCGCCTAAATATTTTTCAATTGTTTTCGCCTTGGCTGGCGACTCAACGATGACTAAAGTCTTTTTTGACATAAATTATTGGTAACAAATACTAGCACAGGTTCAATCTGTCAACCTTTTGTACCATATTCATATATTTGTGCGGTAAATATTTTGCTCACTTTTTATCACTCCTTGAAGCTCCATCATCATTAAAAGTTGTGAGGCTTCCTGGGTTGAAAGGTTGATTTTTCTGATTAATTCATCTCGGTGGAGGGGTTCATTTAAAACTGAAATGACTGCCAACTCACTTGGGGATAAAGCCAGATTCAAGTTTTTGATTTCTGCCTTATTAATTTCGATACCGAGGACCTCCAGTATATCGGCACTGGTAGTGACTGGTGTAGCACCTAGCTTCAGAAATTGATGGACACCAAAACTATTCTTAGAAAAGATACTACCCGGTACAACCAAGAGTTCTCGATTGTAGTCAGTTGCCAGGCGAGCGGTAATTAAGGTGCCAGACTTCTCACCCGCTTCTATTAATAGAGTGGCACGACTAAGACCAGCGACTAGGCGATTACGTTGGGGAAATGACCACTTCGTGGCTTGAAAATCCGGTTCAAATTCTGAGAGTAAACCACCACCAGCTTCGAGAATACGATGTGCTAGTCGTTTATGACTAGCGGGATAAAGTACCTCATCAGCCAAGCCACTCCCAGGAATAGAAAGGGTATAGAGGTTTTTAGCTAGCGCTGCTTCATGAGCCAATGAATCTATACCCAAAGCTAGACCAGAGACAATTCCTACTGGGTAACCAGCTAAACCACCAATCAGTTCTTCAACTACCTGTTTGCCGTAGGTGGTGTATTTTCTAGAGCCAACCACTGACAGCAGACTGATTTCAGGCGAAGGCAAGTTTCCTCGGTAATTGAGGCTGGTTGGGGGCTGCGGAATTTCCTTTAGGCCTAAAGGAAATTCCGCAGCCGGCAGTTCCAAAATCGGAAAGTTCATATCCCCAAATCGTATCACACTGATTTATTTTAAAAATATATTTTGCTACTATTAAAACTATGAATGAATCTTTTCAGCCAAAGGTGGAAAATTTAAATTGGGAATCTAATGATGAAGATATCTACACTGATATTAATGGGGTAAAAACAAAATTAGAATTAGTTAATGATGA
>CAZWXM010000015.1:7695-9923 GCA_964637855.1 uncultured Candidatus Saccharibacteria bacterium
CAAATCCCGACAGAGTCGCTAAGGTGGAAATGGATCAGCCAGCCGCTTCGCCAGCCACTACTATAGAAAATAATAATGAAAGTGCTGAAAAGCAGGTATATTTTGAACTTAAAAAAGAATTTAAAGCCGCCGAGCAAGAATATTATTCGGCTTTAGATAATGATAAATCTTTATTAAAAGTAGTTGGTATCGGTCGCAACAAGTTAGGCGAAGAAGCTCAAGTCGCTTACGATAAATTTATTAGAACCAGTAACGCCTTTTATCGTTTTGGTAAATCTAGCGGTATTCATGAACAAGTTGAAGAACGACTAAATAGACTTAAGTCTCTCAAGAATCCCGAACACGATTTAGATTCATCGATTAATCCATTAATGGCCGATAGACATGTTTTAGCTCCAGCCAAAAAGCGACTAGAGCTACAAACTTTTTCAATTCAGAATGAAAAGTATAAAAATGCTAAGAGTCGTCTATTAGAAATAGTTAGTAAAAATCCAAAGTTAGCTAAGAATCTCGGGTATTTTGCTTTGGGTGCTGGTATTGCTTTTAATGCTCCTGGGGTACTAACTGGTTTATTGGTTAATAAGATTGGTGGGAAATTTGTCGATCGGGCAGAGAGTCTAGAGCGAGAAAGTATGGATACGGTAGTAGATTCTTTTGCTTTTAATGCGCCAAATCTCGAGGCTTTAGAGTCAGATTACTTTGCGAGTCTAAATAAAACCTATAATACAAAAGCCGTGTCTCGGGCAGCGACAGTTGCGGCGGCCGTCGGAGTCGGAAAAAGTTTTTCTAATGCCGACATCTTACAAGGAGTTGGTAATTTAAAGGATTCAATTTCTGAATCTATAAGTAATTTAAATCAACCAGAAGATGTCTCATCCTTAGCTAGGTTTTTAACTCCAGAAACTATCACAACTGATTCAGTCAGTGGTATTGAAGGTATTTCAGTTGATCCACACACTATTAAAATCGGTGATAATTTATCTAAAATCGTCTCTGATGCGTTAAGGCAACAAGTTGAGGCGGGACACTTTAATCTACCGGCCAATATTGATAGTGATCATATTTCTCATTATCTCTATCAACAACTACCAGAGTTTACAAATGCGTCTGATGTAGCTTCTAGATTTACTCCGCAAGAGTGGATGGATATGGGCGTCAGTAGTGGTAATCCACAAATAATTCAACCAGGTGAAACTATTGATTTAAATCAATTGCTGAATAAATTAAACGGCACCGTCGAAATTGGTCCTGGTGGTTTACCAGAAATCCCAGCCGTAGAAAATTATGTAATCCCAGAAAACGAATTACTGTCTGATTTTACGTCAGTTGAGGCAGCGGAAATAGGCCCGGGTGGTCTTCCAGAAATTGAACCAGTTGATGAAGTAGAGTTTGAGCCCCTATCAGATTATCAAGCCGCTGACACTGGCTTTGCCGATACTTCCACCACCGGAGAAGTTTTGCCAGACGTTGTTACTCAACCTCAAGTTGAAGCCGTCCAAAGGTATTTCAATGAGACTCATGTTTTTAATAATGGGGCTGAAAATTTAAGACAACATCTAGCTGAGAGGTTATTAAATGAATCTAAAATGGGTATTTTTGATTTACCGCCAGAAGTGGTCACTAAGTTAAATGACAATCCTGATTTTATGCACGTCTTAGTTGATCGGGCTTTTCCTGAACTGTCTGGAAGGGAAGGTTTCTTGGAAAGTATTTTTGGTGGCAATAATAGCGATACCTTAGCGGCCGAACAATGGGAAAAATTAGGAGTTAAAGGCGGAGACCCAGCTAACCTCACTTTAGGTTCAGAAGTGAAAGTGGGAGAAATTAAAAAAATCTTACTCCAAAGAATAGCTGAAGATTATAGTACTAAAGTTGTCCCTAGTTATATAAAATAGAATAAATTATATGGATAATATTGAATCAAAATTAGGTGACCTCTTTGGCATAAAGGAAATGTCCGAAGCTCAAAAAGCCGACTTTGTTGAGCGGGTGGGTAATATTGTAATGGAGTCAGCGATTTTGCGTTTGCTGTCGACACTAGATGAAAAACAAGTAGAAGAATTGGAAACTAAGCTAGTTGAAGATGTTGAAGCAGAAGAATTATTTGCTCATCTGCTTAAAAACTATCCAGAGTTCGAAACTATCATTGCTGAAGAAATGGCGGCTTTTCAAAATGAAGCCGAGCAGATAATGGGCTAGTCTAATTTTTAATACCTTTCGACTCAGGC
>CAZWXM010000015.1:10023-16842 GCA_964637855.1 uncultured Candidatus Saccharibacteria bacterium
TTTGCAATGTTAGACATTAAATTCATCCGAGAAAACTTAGATATCGTCAAAATGGCGGCCACTAAGAAGAAAATAAAAATTGATTTAGATAGACTAATCAAGGTGGATGATTCGCGTCGTGAAATAATGCAACGCATTGAAGAAAAGAAAGCTGAACAAAATCGGGTGTCAGATGGTATTCCAACGGCCCAAGATCCAGCAGTGCGCCAGCAATTAATTGGTGAGATGCAGATACTCAAAGCGGTTATTCAAAAAGATGAAGAGGCGATTAAGTCCGTCTTAGAAGAATGGCAAGCGCTCATGCTGCAAGTACCGAATGTTCCCGATATGTCGGTCCCAGATGGAGATAGTGATGCTGATAATCAAGAAATTAAAACTTGGGGAGAACAAACTCACTTTACTTTTGCGGCCAAAGACCACGTTGAGTTAATGACAGCTCACAAAATGGTTGATTTTGAGCGTGGTTCTAAAGTACATGGTTTCAGAGGTTATTACTTGTTGGGTGATGGAGCAAGACTGTCTTGGGCAATTTGGAATTACGCTAACGACTTCTTTGGTCAAAAAGGTTTCGTACCAGTAATCCCGCCAACAATTGTTCGTAAAGCCAATCTGTATGGTACTGGGCACTTACCAAATGACGCTGATGATGTGTACCGAACTCAAGATGATGATTATTTGATTGGAACTAGTGAAGTTTCAGTTATGGGTTATCACGCTGATGAAATTTTAGATAAAGATCAGTTTCCGATTAAGTTTCTTGGGTTTTCACCTTGTTACCGACGTGAGGCAGGTAGTCATGGTAAGGATACGCGTGGTTTGATTCGAGTTCATGAATTCTACAAACTAGAACAAGTTGTGCTGTGTGAAGCTTCACACGATGAAAGCGTTAAACAGCATGAAATGCTCAATCGCAACACAGAGGAGTTTATTGAGTCATTGGGTATACCATACCGAACGGTGCTTAACTGTGGTGGTGATATTGGACAAGGACAAGTTAAAAAATACGATGTTGAGCTTTGGGTGCCAGGCGAAAAAACTTATCGTGAGATTAGTTCCGCTTCATACTTCCATGATTTCCAAACTAGACGCTTTAATATTCGCTATCGCGAAGCCGACGGAAAAATTCGCTACGCACACTCACTCAATTGTACAGCGATTCCGACTCCAAGAATTTTAGTTTCTTTGGTGGAGAATTTTCAACAAGCTGATGGTTCAGTAAATATCCCTGAGGTTTTGCGACCATATTTTGGGAAGGATAGGATTGAATGAGATAAGGAGCCGTCGGCGACTATTTCGAATTTATACAGGCGCCTCAGCAGATTCGACCTGACCAAGGGAGAATCTACTGGCGGCGAGCTGTAGGTTAAATTAAAATATAAAAGCGGGCGGCACAATGTGCCGCCCGCTTTTTTCTAAATATTTTATGCTACGATATGGCCAAATGAAGCCACGTCGTAAAAAATTAATAAACCCTGACACCCTAGTCCTACTGAAACAGATTGGCATTGGGGTTTTGGTTTTATCCATCGCTTCATTGATTGTGGCTGGTATTTGGTATGGCAGTAGATTGGAAACTTTTACCATTGCTAATGTTACGGTCGAAGGGGGAGAAACTATTTCTCACGACCTAATAAAAAATATCGCAGAGGAGGAGATGAAGGGCGAATATTTAGGTATTGTGCCAAAACAATTTGCTTGGTTTTACCCTCAGTCAGAGATAGAGGCGGCTCTAAGCAAGATTGAAAGAATCACCAATGTTTCATTAAGCGTTATAGATGATAAAGAGTTACGAATAACTTTTGATGAGTACGTACCATATGTTTTGTGGTGTAACTCAGTGGACAGTAAAGATTGTTTGTTCGTCGATGATAAAGGCTATGCTTTTGCTAAGGCTCCCAATCTTTCCGGCGGTAGTTTTTTGCGCTTTAGTAAGTTGGGTGAAGAAACAAAATTACAAACTGAAATGGTAGGTAAAGAGCAATTTTCAAAGCTAATTGAAATTAAAAATTTACTCGAAGCGAGAGATTGGTTTGTTTCTCAAATTGAAATTGATAAAGAGGAAGATGCTTACCTGAAGTTATCACCCAGCAGTGATTTAAAAATTACCTTAAGACAATCTCCGACTGAGACGGTTGATAATTTATTTGCCGTTTTATCGTCAGAAGAATTTGCCACCTTAAAGCCTGGTAACTTTAATTACATCGATTTACGTTACGGTAATAAAGTCTTTGTGAAGGTTGCTGATAATGTGGCGGAGGAAGATTCTTCTCTGGTTGCAACTAGTACTGATAGTCAGTAATTAATTTGACAGTCAATTTATAAATTGTAATGTACTGAAATCATGAATTTTTGGAAAGCCTTACCAAAGCCGATTTTTGTTTTAGCGCCGATGGCGGATGTTACTGACGCGCCTTTTAGGCAGATGATTGCAAAGTACAGCTCTCATTTACGTAAGGACGGTACCCAGGGTGGTCCGGATGTGATGTGGACTGAATTTGTGTCAGCCGATGGATTAATCAGAGCCACTCCAGAAGGGAAAGAAAAACTACTAGCGGATTTAATTTACCGAGAAGAAGAACGTCCAATCGTAGCTCAACTTTTTTCTAGCACTCCTGAACATATGGAACAGGCAGCGGCTTTATGTTTGGAATTAGGATTTGATGGGATAGATATAAATATGGGTTGCCCTGATAAATCAATCGAAAAGCAAGGTTGTGGTTCGGCCATGATTAAAAATCCAGCCGTTGCCAAAGAAATCATTCTGGCGGCCAAGCGTGGCGCGCGTTCTGATGAACCAGAGGGAATTCCCGTTTCGGTTAAGACTCGTTTGGGCTACAATCACGACCAACTTGAAGACTGGTTACCAGCTGTTCTGTCGGCCAAGCCAGCGGCTTTAATTCTTCATGCTCGAACTCGTAAAGAAATGAGTAAAGTACCAGCGCGCTGGGAGCGAGTGCAAAGAGCGGTTGAGATTAGAAATGAGTTAGGTTCAGACACGCTAATTTTAGGTAACGGAGACGCTCTATCAATCGCTGATGCTGAAGCTAAAGTCCAAGCGACTGGAGCCGACGGAGTGATGCTTGGCCGAGCGATTTTTGGTAATCCTTGGCTATTTCATCCCGAGCAGGATTTAAGCAATGTCTCGCTAGAGGAAAGGCTAAGAGTATTAGTTGAACATACAAAATTATTTGAGGAAATCCTGCCGTTTAAGAACTTTTCAGTGATGAAAAAGCACTATAAGGCTTATGTAAACTCGTTTCCGGGGGCGGCAGAACTACGGGCCGAATTGATGGATAAAAATAGTGGTGCTGAGATAGAGGAGCGAATCAACAGCTTTTTAGCTAGCCTCTAAACCATTCTGTGTATAGATTAGTTAAATAAAACTACTGGTGGCTGGTACACTAGAGTTATGAACGAAATTTTGCACGCTAATATTTTCTTTATTATCGCGAGTGTAGCTACGGTTATTTTTTGTATTTTAACCTGCATCATTCTCTATCAGGTAATTAAAATTATGCGCAGTTTACGTTCAATTATTGAGCGTATTGAGTCAGCTAGTGAAGTTGTGGCTGAGGATGTTTCTCAGGTGAGAGCTCTGATTGCTAACAATGGCATTATTTCTCGTATGTTTCAGTTTATGGGAGCTTCGCCATTCAAACGCAAAGCCACTAGAAAGAAAAAGCCGATTGAAGATTAATCTTTTAAAAATAAATCTTATGCCAAAGAAACAGAAAAAAACCGCTATGACCCCAGCTCAGAAGATTGGAGTAGGAGTCGGACTTACTGCCGCTGCCGTAACTGCGGCGGGAGCTTATTTTTTATACGGAAGCAAAAATGCTGCTAAGAATAGAAAGGCTGTTAAAAGTTGGTCACTAAAAGCTAAAGCTGAAGTGCTAGAGAAACTAGAAATGGCGAAGGAAATGTCTAAGGAAGAATATGAAGAACTGATTAATAATGTGGCCGAAGTTTACTCGGGCGTAAAAAGCGCTAGTAAGGTAGATATCAAAGCTTTTAAAGAAGAAATGAAAGATCATTGGAAGGCTATCGAGAAGACCGCCGCCCCAGTGAAGAAAGCCGTTAAAAAAGCGGTAGTAAAAAAGGCTCCAGCTAAAGTGGCCAAGAAAGTCGCTAAAAAATAGTCTTTAAGTTATTCACTTAAGTTACGGCGCGCCCACTTCGTGGGCGCGCCGTTTCTGTATTATATAGATATGAAACATCTGGTCTTGCTGGCGATTCTTTTGGTTACAGCTGTAACTAGTTTTAATCTTGTCTCCGCCACAATTTCAGTGGCTGAGATTTTACCCGAGGCACCAGTGAGCCAACTCTCCAGCTATTACGATTTTCCCAATCTATCAGCCGAGGCTTATGAAGTGTTTGATGTAGCAACTGGGGAAGTGATTTTTGCAGCTAATGAAAATAAAGAATTACCAATTGCTTCAGTGACAAAATTATTTACCGCTGCAGCGGTACTCAATAGCGCAGAGGCGGATAAAGAAATTCTTATTGACTCAGTTGCTGTGGCGACCGAAGGGCGCGCCGGTAAGTTAGAGATTGGTCAGGTTTATACTCCAAGAGAATTATTATTTCCGCTCCTACTTGAATCCTCAAATGATGCTGCCACCGCCATTGCCGAAGTTGTTCAGCCAATTAATTTGGCCGATAAAACAATGGCTGATGCTTCAGGTTTGTCAGACCGAAATGTTTCCACTGCCGCTGAACTGGCGTTCGAAGCCAGAAAAATTTATCAAACCAAACCCCATATTTTTGATATTACTACGCTCAAACAGTACGTCGGCGAATACACTGGCTGGATTAATAATTCACCAGTTATAAACCTAAATGGCTACAAAGGCGGCAAGCACGGCTATACCGAAGCCGCCAACCATACCCTAATCGCTTTTTTTGCTGAGCCAGGTCTAAATGGTCGGGAAATCGGTTATGTACTCCTCGGGAGCAACGATTTATTGACGGACATAAAAGAATTACGCTCAATCGTGGAAAGTTCGGTACCGGCAAAATAGTTTGGTATACTAGTCACTATGTCAGCCACTGGAGCTCTATATAGAAAATATCGTCCCGATTCCTTCGCTAAGGTTAGAGACCAAGTCCAAATAGTAAAAGTCTTGGAAGGAGCGATTAAAAAAGGGGAGATTCCGCACGCTATTCTTTTTTCTGGTACACGCGGTACTGGTAAAACCACGCTAGCGAGAATTTTTGCTAAAGCTATTGGTACGGCCGATTTAGATTTGTATGAAATTGACGCCGCTTCCAATCGGGGGATTGATGATATTCGAGAATTAAAAGAAGCTGTTCATACTTTACCTTTTGAATCAAAATACAAAGTTTATATTATCGACGAGGTGCACATGCTGACCAAAGAAGCTTTTAATGCTCTCTTAAAAACTCTAGAAGAACCTCCAGAGCATGTAGTGTTTATTCTCGCTACCACCGAAGAAGAAAAACTACTAGATACCATTCTTTCTCGTTGCCAAGTATTTAGGATGCATTCTCCTTCACGAGCGGTTTTGGCCGAGACTGTGACCGATGTGGCCAAGCAAGAAGGTTTTACGCTTAGTCCCGATGCGGCTGATTTAATCGCGGTCGCGGCTGATGGTTCGTTCCGCGATGCTCTCGGAGTAACGCAAAAAGTCATTATGGCGTCTGGCGATAAGATTGGTTCGGCGGACGAAGTAGCGGCGATTATCGGCGCTCCCAAAGTCGCTACCATGCTTCAACTACTCACTGCTCTACATACCAAAAATCGAGTAGCGGCTTTAGAGGCCGTTCAAGCGGCGGTTGATAGTGGAGCAGATATAAAATTATTCACTCGACTACTTTTGGAACACGTGCGAGCAGTTATGTTACTTAGAAATCTTCCCCACAAAAAAGAAGTAATCTTAGGCGCCTTTGGTCCTGAAGCCAGTACCAAAATTGCCGAATTTGCGTCCAGTGATTCAGCTTTGAATTCTCATTTATTACTTAAGTTGTTACAAGTTTCAGAGCTGGTGGCTCGTTCACCCATCCCGCAGGCGCCGATAGAAATCGCTATTATCGATGTAACAGAGTAGAAGATATGGAAATTTATTTAGTTAGACACGGCCAGACTGATGGCAATGTAGCGCGTAGACATCAAGCCGACAAAACTCTCCTGACTCCGCTAGGTAGGAGTCAGGCCGAGGCAGTCGCCACAAAATTTAAGAAAATCAATCCCACCAATTTAATCAGTAGCTCTTTAGTGCGAGCGGTAGAGACAGCCAGTATCATTGGAAATGCTTGTGACTTAATTCCAGAAACTAGCGCTAATTTTGCTGAGTGGGAAAGACCAGATGCCATGAATGGTCATCATCACGGTAGTTTTCGTTCGATTTTATTTTATACAGCTTGGTACTTTGGTTTGAAGTCCGAAGGAGAATCGTATCAAGAAATTAGAAATCGCTTCAAAGTAGCGCGAGCCTTTTTTAATAAGTATCCCAATGATGCTCGAGTGGTGGTGGTGTCTCATTCTGTGTTTATAAATCTATTCGTCGCGCATATTTGCAACGATTCGACCATGTCACTCTGGAAGGCGGCCAAGTTTTTCTTATCGATTTTAACCATGCCCAACACCAAAGTGGTTCATTTAAATTTCGATAAGGAAGCGCCAGCTAATACCTGCGCTTGGAGAGTGGTTAAATAGCTTGAATCTTGCGCGCATTCTGGCACTATAGTGCAACCAGAGTAGGGAAGTATTGGTTTAAAAAGATCATTTGCCTGATCGTCTAATGGTAGGACTACGGTTTCTGGTACCGTCTATCGGGGTTCGAATCCCTGTCGGGCAGC
>CAZWXM010000016.1:0-16116 GCA_964637855.1 uncultured Candidatus Saccharibacteria bacterium
TATCATAAAAATCATTTAAGAAACCAATAAGGGCTCCGACTAAAAGTGCGGCGGCGGGAATGAGAGTTTGCGAACGACTTAGATAATCAAGTTGTGAGAAAAAGGAGTTGGGAAAAATTTCTGACAAAAAGTAAGTCCCGATTAGAGTAATCAAAACACTGCCCCAGATGACAATCCCACCCATTCGCGGTGTCTTGGTCTCGTGCTCGCCTTTCAAGCGATTAAACTCCACTGCTTCTTTGCCGCCAATTGCGACCTTACCGCCCTGCTTTTTCCAAACCCGATGTTTGTATAAAAAATAGGTCACAATCGGAGTGATTAAAATTCCGACGGTAAAAGCAATTAAAGCTGGGATTAAAATGTCTAAAGTAGTAGATTGCATAATGATTATTTATCAACCGAGGCTTGAACGGCTTTGACTAATTTTAAAACGTCAGAAAATCTTTCATCATGAGTCGAGCCAAGTACCGTGATGATAATGGGATGGTTTAACCCAATATCAAAAGCTACTGTTAAGTTTCCTCCAGCTAAATCCGTGTAGCCAGTTTTTGAACCAAGTAAATTTGGAATCTTTCCGGAGATTTCATTGGTGTTGTTCGCATCATAATAAGAACCATCGGAATTATAAACGCGAATCGTTTCTTCTTTAGTTGGTTCAAGAATTTCAGGATAATTTTCTAGAATGTATTCCATTAGGAAAGAAATATCTTTGGCACTGCCGATAGAACCTGGTTCGGTGGTTGATAAGTCTAAACCGGTAGTGTTTTTAAACTCCAAGCTTTCTAAACCAAGCATTTCCGCTCTAATGTTCATACCCTTCACGAACTGATTATTAGGGTCGTCATCTCCTAGTAGTTCCCCTACGCTAGCCCCCAGGGCGTAGGCTGCGTCATTAGATGAAGACACTAAGGCTAGATCATATAGCTTCTCAATTTCAATTCGCTCACCTACTGATAGTCCACCATTACCATCTTGCTTAATCGCCCGATCAGTAATAGTGGTAATTTGATTTGAATCAATCAACTCATGGGCCAGTAGAGCGGTCATTAACTTTGTGATAGAAGCTAAGGGTAATTGAGCGGTTTCGTTTTTGTTGTAGAGAGTTCTTTGGGTTTTTGCGTCCCAAACATAAGCCGCCTTGGCTCTAACGGTCACATCAGTTGCAGAAATTGGTTCTAGCACTTCTACTTCATTGTCAGTTGAGTTGGTTAAATTAGGAGTGACCATTTCTTCATTAACATCTTTTGGGTTGCCAAAAATAAATGAACTAAAAAGCCCAAACATAATCAAACTCAAAACTCCTAGCTGAGCTAGAATCGGAAATTTATTTTTACTTGATGATTCGTTAGTCATAATTATGTTAGAACATTTTCATTTATGACTCTTGGGTATCAAATGCGTCTAGAGCGTTCATAAATTCAGAAAACTTAGGTAGCTGTTGCTTGTTGGTTAGCCCTAAGTGTTGAAGCAAACTAGAGCTAATTCTAAATTGATAACCGTTACCAGTAATTGATTCACGAATAATTAAACCTCGAGTTAAAAGATTTCTTAAAATAAAAGAGGAATTAACTCCGCGAATGCGGTCAATTTCGGTCCGAGAAATCGGTTCTCGGTACATGATGATAGCTAAAGTTTCGGCTCCAGCCTTACCAATATCACCAGTTAAATCTTGCTTACGTAAAGTTTCAACGAACTCAGATAATTCAGGAGCAGTGGCTAGTTGAATGGTAGTTTCGGTTTCGATTAATCTTATCGCACTGCTTTCCAAGCGAGTTCTAAGTGTTGTTAGGGCTGAATTTAAATCTTCGGCAGATACAGCAAATAACTTCATTAGTTTTTCTTTGTTTTGGGGAGCTGCTTTAAAAAAAAGTAAGCCCTCAATCAAAATATCAAGCGTCATAAGGAAATCTTAACACAGAAAGGCTTAAAATTTGAGCTTATTTGTTGGAATAGAGGTTAATAATATCGAGGAGTTTCGGTCTTATCTAGTTCTAAATCTATGTCCGAAAAGCGATTTTCCTGAGTAATTATGACATTTCCCTGCTTAAATATTTCTAAAATCGCCAAAAAACACACGATGACGTTTTTATGTTCAGTTTCGGTGGCTCTCAGTTCAGAGAATTTGGTACGAATTTGCTTTTCGATTCTACTCTGTAGGCTAGTAATCATTTCTTCCAGAGAAATAACACTTTTAACTTTAACAATGGGTTTCTTTTCAAACTTTGGTAAATCATTAAGTACTCGATATAAAGCCGCTTCAATTTCGTTTAAGTCACAAAATTTATCAGCGATAAAAACTGGGTCATGCGGTGGATTATATTCTGGTTCGTAGAGATTGGTTTTACCAAAGCGCTCCTGTAGGACAGCTGAGATGTCACGAAAAACTTTGTATTTTTTTAGTCTATCTTCCAAATCTTCAATACTGGCTTCCTCTTCATCAGTTAGGTCCAAGATTGGTAAAAGCGACTTTGATTTAATCAGTAGTAAAGTAGCCGCTAGAGAAACAAAGTGAGCGGTATGTGGCAAGGACATTTCTTGCATGGCGCTCACGGTCCGCATGTATTCATCCGTCACTGTTGCTAGCGAGATATCATTAATTAAGAGCTTGCGCTTTTCTACAAGCTCAATTAGAAGTTCCATCGGACCTTCGAAGGTTTCCGTTTTAATGGCAAAAGTGGCTACTGTATTCACGGTAATATTTTACCACTAACCTTCCCACTGCTCTACAAAAGATACTAAGAGTCTGACTGGTTCACCGGCGGCACCTTTAGCTAGCTTGTCGCTCGGGATACTTTCCATTCGCGGAGCAATATCAATATGAGCCCAGGGAATTTTTTTGTTAGCAAAGAAGGATAAGAAAGCTCCACCTTCAACACAACCAGCGAAGCGTGAAAAATTAGTGGCAATATTACTAATATCTGCACGAGAACTCATGAGCGATTCCCGGTATTCACTCCATAGTGGCAGTGGCCAAATTAAATCTCCAGTTTCCTCCCCTAGCTTTTGTAGTTTTTTACGGAGCGGCAGATTCTTACTCATGATAGCTGAAGCTTGTTGACCCAAAGCAGATAGCGCTGCTCCTGTTAGAGTGGCGACGTCAATCATAACGCTTGGTGAGTAGAATTTTTGCGCGTAAGTCATAGCGTCAGCCAATACTAATCTACCTTCAGCATCAGTGTGAAGAATTTCAACCGATTGGCCTGACATTGAGGTAGCAATATCACCAGCGCGCATACTAAGCGCTGAGATAGAATTTTCGGCTGCTGGGATTAACGCTACGACATTTTTCTTTAAGCCTAGTCTGGCCACCGCTAATACACTTCCAATCACGGCAGCTCCACCCGACATATCCATATGCATTTCATGCATTGAGCCAGATGGTTTTACATTGAGTCCGCCCGAGTCATAGGTAATTCCCTTTCCGATTAGGATAACGGGTTTTTGTTTTGCGTTTTTACCTGCTCCCCAGTATTCAATGACAATAAATTTAGGTTCATCGGGTGCCCCTTTGCCCACTGCCTCCAGCAGTCCCATTTTCAATTTTTTAATAGCTTTAAAATCAAGTACCTTAACACTAGCCTTGGTGTTCTTGAGTTTTGCCACCGCTGCTTTAGCTAATGTACTTGGTGTCATATCATCACCTGAGGTATTAGCAATGTCGCGGGTAAAGTTGGCTGATTCACCGACAATTAGACCAGCCGCGAAAGCCTTTTTGGAACTGGTGGTTACAGAAGAACAAACCAAAATTTCCTTAAGGTTTGGCACCTTAGATTTTTTGGTTTTATAGTGAATAAATTCATATTGAGCTAACTCAAAATTTTCGGCGACCGTTCGATAGAACCACTCATTACCAAATTTTGTCAGCTTTAGGAAATCCGCTGGATTTAATTCCAAGACAATATTTTCTAATTGATGACCTTTGGCTGTTTGTACTACGTTTCTAATTAAGGTACGGAAAGTACGACGGTTGATACTTTTAAATTTACCAACTCCCAGGTGGTACTCAAGGATGCCATCAGTAGTTTGAACTAAACGGTGCCAGGTTTTATTATTTTCACTTAAAATAATTCGGCAATACTTTTTTGGTAGAGTAGTAACTTTATTTGAACTCAAACTTATTTTTGTCATGTCTATTGAGCCTCGCCTTCTTCGACTGGTTGCGATAATAAAGTATCGATGCGGTTGATGTCGCGCGGGAACAAGGTTGCTTCTTTAACATTTTTCATGCCGCAGAATTTAGCGGTTAGCCGCTCTAGGCCCATACCAATACCACCATGTGGAGGAATACCATATTTGAAAGCTTGTAGATAAAAATTAAATTTATCTGGATCTAGACCTTTGCTCTTAATTCTTTCTCGGAGTTCGTTGTAGTCATGAACTCTTTGTCCACCCGAACACATTTCTAAGCCTCTAAACAATAGGTCGAAGCTTCTGGTGTAGTCTGGGTCGGCTGGCTCAACGTGAGTGTAGAAAGGCCGTTTCGAAGTTGGAAAATGTGTTACGAAAACAAAATCCGAATTTAAATTCTGGTTAGCGTATTCACATAAGAAGCGCTCGTCTTCAGGCTCTAGGTCTGGCTCAGACGTTTTATCTACCCCAGTTTCTTTTTTGATTAATTCCTGAGCTTCTCGCAAAGTCATGACAGGAAAGGCCTCTGGTGCCAAAGCTTCGGCCATACCTAAAAGTTTTAACTCAGCTCCACAGCTGGTATTTATTCGTTCAACAATGGCGCGCATTAAATTGGTAACCAGATTAATAACATCAGTGTGGTCCTTGATAAATCCCATCTCCAAATCGAGCATAGAGATTTCACTGAGGTGTCTCGTGGTGGCACTTTTTTCAGCTCGGAATGTTGGACCAACTGAAAAAACTCGTTCAAAGACGCCGACCATAATTTGTTTGTATAGTTGCGGGCTAGTGGCTAGAAAGGCATCTTTACCATTGAAGTACTCTACTTTGAATACCTCGGCTCCACCTTCAGCATCACCTCCCACTAGTTTAGGAGCTTGAAATTCGGTAAAGCCTTGGCTGGTTAGGAAGCTCCGATAAGCCACTAAAATTTCGTGCTGAATTTTAAAAATCGCTCGTTCTCTTTCTCGGTGCAAAATGAGCGGACGGTTGTCGAGTAAGGTGTCTAGAGAAAAATCCGCATCAAAATCAAACGGTAGAGCTTCAGCTTTGTTTAGAATTTCTATCCCAGTGATTTCAAGTTCGATATCACCATTTTGAGCGTTGGCGTTAACCATTTTTTCGGGACGAGCATTAACAATTCCGGTTACGGCCAGAGAAGATTCTGGTGATAATTCCTTTGCTACTTCTAGAACTTCTGGCTTACCAAAAACTACCCCTTGAATAACTCCCGTGCGGTCACGGAAATCAAAAAAAGCCATCTTACCTTGTTGTCTAGCGACACTAACCAAGCAGTTGATTAAAACTTCCTGTCCGACATTTTCTTTTAAATCTTTTATAAGTGTTCTTTCCATAAGTTATTTATAAGATTTGTAGTGGTTATTGCATCCAGGAATTTGCGCTAGTAATGGCGCAAATTACGGATGTAAGTTCGTAATAATCGCTTCGCTCATTTACTTACTTAAAAAACCCCTACAAATATATTAAAGCTAATATACTCGCAGGGGCGATGTTAGTCGCGGTGCCACCCTACTTCGACTCAGTGAGTCCTCGTTAGATATTATTTTGTGTTGCACCTCCACAGTGTCAGCTGCTTCATTGGTGCTAAAAGGATAGCCTGTCAGCATTCTTTAGTCAAATCATCCACTTAGGTACTATGTAATGCCGATAATAACAAACTGTTTTTGGAGTGTAACTAGGTTGAGTAGATATACCCAGATTTGTTAGTAGAGTCTAGATGATTTTATATAAAAAAACTGCCCGCATTTTATTAAAAGGTGGGCAGTTTGTTGTTATGAGAGTATTTTTTCAACTGCTCGTCTTGCTACTCTTGCTACGTCTTCGCCTCTACTTGGGATGGTTAAACTATCATCCCAGGAAAGTTCAGATATTTCTGGATTTTGTTTAATATTACCTATGTCTTCTATTGTGCCAGAAAAAATAGTGACGTTGTCTTTTTTACCTTCTCCAGAAGTTTGGTATATACCAATTTCCTTTAAATTTAAAACTTTAACCCCAAGCTCTTCAAAAACTTCTCGAGCAGCAGCGGTTTCAGCGTTTTCCTTTTTAGGGTTGTATCCACCACCAGGTATATTCCACAGTTTTATGTTTCCATACGTGTGTCTCACCAGTAGTACTTTACCTGTTTCATGAGGATGAGTTAGAAGGACTTTAACACCAAATGCTTCAGGTTTGATAATTTTCCAATATATTTTAACTATTGGCATAATTAGACTAAAGAAAGTTTGTTTAATTTTCATAGCTAGTACCTCATTCTTGAGTTTAGGGGATCATCATATCTTACTCTTAACATTCTACGCTCTCCTTGAAAAGGAAGGCGGTCGTGTAAGGTAAAAAGATTATTAACAAAGAGTAAATCACCAGCTCTCCAAGTATGACTCATAATCATACTTCTGTGAACAGCCCCGTCTATTTTTTTGCTGCACTTCATTATCTTTGAATACAAAAAGACGACTTCAGAAGAAGTCGTCTTAACACCACCCTTAGTGGGGATTTACCGCCGCTACTATTTTATAACCTGTACTGTTATTGCCAAAAATTTGCAATGAGACCGCCTCAAGGCTATTGATAGCCAAGCGATTTAGAATTAAATTTCTGATGTACTCAATATTCTCACTATTGGTGCCAGCACCATTAATTGACGGAAGAATAGTCAAACATTGGTTATTCTTTTCTTCCTTAACCACTGTTAATTTAATACCATTTCCCCACTGCTCAATACCGTCTAGTAAAATCCTGACTTTATCAATTTGTGCTATAGCTGCCATCTTCGTTCCCCTTCGCTAATTAACTTACCCTTCTAAACTATACAACATTTCAAGAAATTATCAATATCAAGCCACACCAACTGCTCGTCGGACTTTTTCTAGAGTTGGATGTGAAATTGCTTTGGCTCGCTCGGCTCCATCGGCTAGCACAGCTCTGACATCAGCATCAGTAATACTGGCACGCTTTTCGCGCAAGGGTTTTATAAATTCATTTAAGTCAGCCGCGAGAATCTTTTTCAAATCACCATAGCGTCCTTGGTGGGTTTGATAAATCGGTTCGAGTGCTTCAGCCGATTTAATCAATCGGTGAATCGCATAAACATTTACTGGTCGCTCTCCACTTGAGTCAGTCACAATACTCATCACCGCTTTATTAATTTCTTCCTCAGTAGCAAATAGTGGAATGGTATTGCCATAGCTCTTACTCATTTTTTGTCCATCAATGCCTGGCACAACACCAACTGCTTCGTAAATTTTTTCAGCGGGTTCTTTCAAAGTCTCGCCGTAAGCGCGATTAAATTTACCTACTGCTTCCCTGGTGTATTCAAGGTGTTGTCGTTGATCTTCCCCGACTGGTACCACATCAGTATCATAGAGCAAAATATCCGCCGCCATTAGCATTGGGTAAGTAAACAAGCCAGCGTTCGGCTCTAGACCTTTGGCAACTTTATCCTTGTATGAGTGAGCTTGTTGCAAAAATGGTACGGTCACCAAGCAATTTAAAATCCAACCTAGCTCAGTGTGGTCTTGATTATCAGACTGCTTAAAAATTATCGCTTTTTCAGGATTAATCCCAATTGCTAAATAATCCTTAACGACATCAACCGTATTCTGTCTTAGAGCTTCCGGGTCACGCAGGCTAGTAAGAGCATGGTAATCCGCTACCATCAGAATACTTTGGTAATCCTCATAAATATCGGCAAAGGGTTTAAGCGCACCAAAATAATTACCAATATGTAAAGTACCTGAGGGTTGTAAAGCAGTTAAAAGTCGTTGCTTGTTTGTCATGTCTAAGTATAGTACCAAAAACCCACCTTCCTACCAACTACATCGCTAAAGGTAATTCTAGGGTAAAACGTGAGCCTTTACCGTCACCTTCGGAAAAAGCCGTAATGCTACCGCCCATCCCTTCGGCCATTTTTTGCGCTACATAGAGTCCTAAGCCAGTTCCTGAGGTGTTTACAGCGTTAGCATTTTCGGCTCGTTCAAACTTTTGGAAAATGGATCTTTGAGTCTTTTCATTCATACCAATACCAGTATCCATAATATCAACAAAGATTTTCTTTCTAACTACATCGTCTCGGACCAAGACTTTAATAGAACCTTGCGGTGTGTACTTGAGTGAATTATTTACAAGATTGTTTACAATTTGTACGGTTTTACCTAAGTCAGCATTGACCACACCTCGACTCTTTAAATCAGAACGGAAGATTAAACCGATTCCTTTTTTGATTGCCTCAGTCCGTAGTCCGTCGCAAACATGTTCCGCTTCATCCTTAAGATTAAAGTCAGCTTTATTATATTTCATGTTGCCTGACTCAATGCGCGATACGTTCAAGTAATCTTCAATCGACATAGCCATTAGTTTGGCCGATTCTTCAATTCTAGTTAAAGGCTCAATCGCTTTATTAGAGATTGGACCGTAACTACCATCTAGTAATAGTGAAGAATAACCACGAATCGAAGTAAGTGGGCTACGTAATTGATGTGAAGCAATCGAAACGAATTCTGATTTTAGTTTATCTAATTCCTTAAGCCGGTCGTTGGCACCTTCCAATTCTACAGCTAGGTTTTCAATTTGTTCTCTCTGTTTAATTTCACGTTTTACACTCTTCACTAGCGTGTATCCCAAAGAAGATGATAGTAGGAATGTGAAGATGGTTATAATTCTGACGCTATCAATAGTTCTTAAGAAAATTATGGATACAGTTAAAATTGAGATTGAAATAATAAGAATTTCAGTCGCGATAAGCTTAATATTGAAGGCTTGATATTTAATACTTAAATAGGCCAAGAATCCAATAAAAACTGGAACTGAAAGAAGTCCATATTGACCAATTTCCCAGTCAATCTGAAATGTTCCAGCGATATTACCAGATGAAAAAGCGGCCAGGAAAAGAAATGCCCCTGATGTAAACAAAACAATCTCTTTTCTTCTTGGACCAGAATTTTTAAATGAATTAGAAATACCTAGGAATAAAATCCATATAGCAATAATGGCCTCAATTATATAGGCGTAAATAACCAGCGGACCTTCCACTGCTTCACGCAAGCAATTTGTGTAATCAAAAGCTACTAAGTTTAAATTAGTGTGTCCAAATAAAATTAAGGGGAGATAAAGTACAAACAGTATTCCTTGAGATAATAAACTCGGTGGTCTACCTGATATAAAATAGTAAGTAAAATATAAAATACTATAGTAAAGAATAACTTCAAAATGAAGAATCACAGACCAAAAAAACATGGTCCAGTCAGGATTAGCCGTTGACCAAATTATTAAGTCACTTAAGCTCCAGGCGGTAAAAGCGACTGCGGATACAGTTAGTGCCCTGATTGATTTATCAGATGAGTGATGAATCAATAGTAAAAAAATAAAAATCAGGATACTTGCTACAGGTAACAAGTGAGTATAGTAAATAAAATTACCAAAAACATTATCTGAAAAAAATATAAAAGTTGGGTTAGTATCCCAAGAGCAATATAGTGGATCAATACTCATAATTTATTCTTCATCTAACTCCGGTAAGCCATCTTCTGAATAAATAATATCATAGTCCTTTAAAACTATTTTTGTGTAATAGGTTATAGCTATAGAAAAACAAATTAAACAAAGAAGTATTACCAGCAGAATTTGAGATTTTCTTATAGTCATAGTTTATTTAGGTTTTAATATACTTTATGAAGTGAGTAGGAACATAAGGTAAGTACTCAGCAATTTTTTTCTTACTAAGACTTTGGATAGAGCATATTTTTTTTCTACAGCTCTTACTTCCGCATTTACAAATATAATCAAGCTCCCACTCTAAATCAATTTCTGAGATTGAGTAATCAAACGTTAATTCATCACCAATTTTGATGTTTTTTATGGCGTAGACAGATTTTGTTCCCTTTATTCCACAATTAGGTTCGCAGGAATGGTTTATATATTTAAAAGGTGGTAGTGGATCAATCCAATAGTCCTTTTTGAAGCCTACCCAATCAGGATTAGCCTCAGAGTCTTTTTTACCTTTATTATGTTTGTGTTTAATAGGACCTTTAACGAAACCAACAAAATCTCCCTTTTTAAGTTCAACAGCAGAAATAATTCCTTTTCCTTGTATTTTACTTTTTACTATCTTTATTCTGTCCATGTAGCTTTCAGAATTTATTTCTAATTAAAAAATTATAGCATGGACAGGCTTTCAAATAATTATTATATAAAAGTTTGTGTATAAAAAGCACCTCATAATTATGAGGTGCTAATTTTTAAGCAAAGGTTCTAACTTTTTTACTTGATATCCAGGCCACAATCCCATGTAATAAAATATTTATTAAAGGGTAAAACATCAATATGTGAAAAAACGAATGATGAGTTTCGTAAGTGACTATAGCTAATAAAGTGTATGCTATTGTCCAGACTATCCATGGGACCGGGGCTTCCTTACTTGGTTCTAAATAGGTTTCTCTAACCAAAGGATAGAAGGAAGGAAAAACTGATAGATTAGAAAGTAATAAGAATAAAATTACGGCGATATCCTTATATTCTGTGGTCAGTATAGAGAATGTTACCAATACCCAGGCAGCTATATAACCAAGAGTTATTCCTATGTCTGAAATAAATGATAGTCTCTCCCATTTATCTTCAGGCCACCAATCTTCAGGCCACCACCGACTGGAATCACGAGCTCTTGCCTTCTTCCAACAACGATATGAAACGTAGATTGAAAAGAATGAACAAGTTACTGGCAGAAAAAGTTCAGGCCAGGTTGCTGATGAGTCCCATTCAAGTAGACAAAGAATACCAGTACCGTAAGCAAACATAAACCAAGTCACCGGATTTGGATCTATATCACTATTTTTAATGTAAAGTACATAACCAAGGATTTGAAATATACCTGCCAATACCCCAAGTAAAATAATAATTTCAGTTGACATACTCTTCTCCTAAGATTTAACTTTTTTCATTATATAACAAATTTACAAAAAGTAAAGCTCTTATTTAATTAATCTAGGCGGTGTTATTCGTATATTTGAAAATTGCCAAGTATTTTCATTAATGTCACTACTTTCTGTCGTCTCATCGGGAGTCCAATTGGTATAGCTACCAAAGAGATTACCGAGATAATGTTTTTGAATAGATAAACATTCTTCAAAATCCATTTCATCAGTTTCGATAAGTCCCTCGTTTGGATGATTTAGGGAGTAAAATATTCCAGCCAAAACAGCTGAAGCTACCTGCATACCAGTAGCATTTTGATGAGGGGCTAATTCCCTCGCCTCGTCTATTTCTAGTCTTGATCCAAACCAGTATGCACCCTGCTCATTTCCGTAAAGCATAACTCCAAGTTCATCAGCACCACTTACAATCTCAATTTCAGACAGGATTTTATTTTTTTTAGGTTGATTGATAATATCGTTCTCAAATATTTCATCAATAGAATTAACTGTGACATCGCTTGGATGATAGGCGTAGTGGCAAGTTGGTCTATAAACAACTTCCCCGTTGTCATCTTTGATAGTGAAGTAATCAGAAATTGAAATGGCTTCATTATGAGTTATTAAATAACCAAAATGTTTACCAAAGGTTGGAGTCCAAGTTTTAACTTTTACTGCCCCACCTGGAGTGTCTAAATAAATTGAAGATTTATTTCCGCTAGCGTGCTCATGCCCATCTGATGGTAATTCTTTTTCGTGAGTTCCCCACCCTAGTTCGGCTGGTTGCAAACATTCAGCTATACAGCCATCAGCAGACCAGGTATTAGTAAAAGTCCCAACTTCTCTCGTTTCTGTTCCTATTTGATTGTCTTTTTCGGCAATATGAATTCCTTTTATATTTAGCTTTTGCATTAATTCAGACCACTCTGACTGGGTGGTTGGTTTTGAAACATTAAGCTTAGAATCATTTGCTATATCCAATAAAGCTTTTTTTACAAACCATGAAACCATACCTGGATTTGCGCCACAACAAGAGATTGCCGTTGTTTTATTTTTTGATTTAGCCTTGAGATCTTTTAGTTCTTCACGTAAAGCATAGTTTGATTGGTCAGCTTTTGAAATTTCCTGATTTAAATAAAATCCTGGCCAAGGCTCAACTACTGTGTCGATATAGTAACAATTATAATTCAACGAAAATTCAATCAAGTCTTTCGAGGATACTTCAGTGGCTAAATTAATTATAAAAGCTTGCTCAGTATTATCTTTGATTAAAGCCGTCAATGTTTCAAAATAATTTTCTGGGCTAATTGCCTTACTGATGAATTCAGCTTCATATTTATTTGCAATCTCTACCGCACTATCATCTGGAGATATTATCGTAATTGAATTATTGCTCTGGATAATGTGTCGTTTAATTAATGGCAGCAGTGCCTTTCCGATTGTTCCAAACCCAATCATTATAATTGGACCGTTAAAGCTCTTTGAAAATGATGGGATTGGAGGATTCACTATCATGGCTAATTTAAATTAGCGTTTATTATACACTTTATATTAAAAAAGTCAATAAATTAGCCTTATTTATGAAAGAAAAGTATTACTAGAGGTGAGATTAGCCACCAAAAAAAGTAATTAGCGGGGGCAAAGAGAGATTGGATAGGAGTACCTGGGGTGAGAAATTCGGTTACCGGTAGGACATGAAAACTAAAAATCATTACCAAAATCGTGGCACAAGCTGCCAGAAGTATCTTTTTACCTAGACTCTCAAACTTGTTCTCTCTAAACTCGTCGGGCATAATCCGAAAAAATAGGATTGTTGCCAGAACAGTAATAACTATAAAAAATATTAGTTTGGCTCCGGCAATAGATTGTTCACCGCTGACACCACTAAGCATTTGTTCATAAAAAGGAAATTCAATTGAAATCAGTAGCGCTAAGTAAAGTCCGACGATGACATTGATTATGGCTTGTCTCCCTTTAAAAATAGAGAAAGCTAAAAAGACGCCAAATACTATTAGGAGATAAGCTAGTTCAGATAAAATATTTAGAACGTAATTCCAGTCCATTGCTTATATTATAGATTAATAATAGGTGCAAAAAGTTTTAATCCACCTTTCTAACCAAGTCATCAATCGCGTATTTGGTGGCGTCTTGTAGGTGTTTAAATCGGTCGCCCATGAGCTTTACTCCCCCAAACCACCGCGTGACACAAATAACACAATCTGACACCTGCTCTTTTTGCATAACTCGAAGAATGACCATGCCAGCACCAGTTTCGCCATCATCGGCTTTGGTCTCATAAATAACCCCTTCATTTGAAATTCTGGCCGCCCAGGAATTGTGCGTGGCGTTGGCATATTTCTTTTTTGTTTTTAACTGTTTGAGGAATTTTTTTATATCTTCGCGCCCACTGACTTGGCCGTAGCTGACTGAATACTGACTGCCTCTATCCTCGATAATTTTTTCACACAACACAAAATCGCTAGTGGGAATTTTTTTATCTTCAAAATCAAAACGGGTGGATTGCTGGGACATGGGAAGGAGTGTTCTAATTATACAAGACTAAAATAATTTTCACGCTTCTAATAAATTAACGCACTCACATGCAATATATAGCCATTGACAGATATATATATATATATATCTTAGAATGAAAAAGTATTGAAATTTCTCAATATAGCTCTTTCTAAACCAATTAAGGAGATTGTGATGAAATACGGTTCTGGACCAATGTACGATTTTGCTAAAGATACAACGCTTGAGGACATAAACTTCAAGAAATCGCCTATGTGTCACCCAAAGTTGTTACCACCCTGTGTAAGTGTAGCAATAAAAGGTGACGTAGTGGCTGTACGTGATACAAAAGATCCTACTAAAAATACACTTCTATTTACTCATGATGAATGGAACTCATTCATTGCTGGTGTGAAGCAAGGTGCATTTGATATAACTTAAGTGATTAAAGGGTTGCATTATATGCTACCCTTTATTTATATCTACTTATGAAGGAAAACTATAAAAAATTAATATTAATATCATCTATCGGCTATGTGGCATCAGGCATTTTTGCTCCTGCATGGTATATTTTTCTTTCTCAAAGAGCCGATCCACTTAAATTTGGGTTATTGCTCGGGATTACTGCGATAGCTGGAGGACTCGCTACATACTTTACTGGAAAATTTTCAGATAAATATGACAAGTCACTAATTTTAACTTTATCCTATCTGCTTCTGGCGCTTACTTCAGTTTCATTTATTTTTGTTGAATCGATTTTAGCAATTTGCTCCATTCAATTTATTTTTGGCATAGCGAGTTCGATTGTAATTTTAATGGAAAATATACTCGTATCCATCAACACAGAAGAACATCAAAGAGGCTTAGGGATGGGCTTATTCAGTGGTGTGCAACAAGTTATTATTGGTGTTTGTATGATTATTGGTGGCTGGATTGCAATAGTCACTAATATTGACAGAGTGTTCTTACTAGCGGCAATACTGCTTTTTATTTGTTCTGCAATTTCAACTAAAATTCAGAATAAAATATAGTTAAAATTTAAGGATTAAAATTACCTATTTTAAATCAAAATCAAAACGGGTGGATTGCTGGGACATGGGTTTATTTTGAACAATAAAATTATACCTAATATTCGATAAAAAAGGACTCCAAAAGGAGTCCTAAAGTAAAACTAGAGTTTTTGTCCAGCTACTAGTATATAAGCACCATCTAACCCAACTGAAAGTTGTGAGTCAATATCTATAATTGAACTCTGAACTGACTCTTTACTATCAAACAATTTACTAGGTAAAATGCAATATTTATAGTATTAATTTAAATTTTAATTTCCTTACCCAAAAAGCCATATATATCTTTGTAACGGTTTGGACCAAATAAAATTGGGATAAAGTCAAATGGAGCTTGGTAATCTTGATTATTCTTACTTCCAATCACATCGCCTTTTTTTACTAAGGTAAAATTTTCAATACTAGTTCCTAGAATTAACTCGTCTTTCCTAAGAACATCAAATACTTCATAGTATTTTGTATCAAAATTCCAACCTTTATCCATAAAGTCAATCATACCCATAGATGATAAGATTATTTTTATGTCTCTAACTATATAATTATAGTGCAATTCTTCATCGTCTCTTCCGTACTCGAAACCAATTCCAATTTTGGCATCAGATATTAAAGCATTACCCTTGGTAACATTCATTAAAAATACTCTTGGAGGCTTGATTGAATTTATGATTTTAATCGTAGAATCATCTAGTTTTGTCACAATTAATGTAGAGCCGTCACCCACAGACATTGTTTGAGTAGAATGAATGTCAATACAAATATCGACTTTTTCTATAATTGGATGCAAAGCGTATGCTATCTGTTCTTCATATGTACCGTCAATTTTACCTGGGAAAATTCTGTTTAAGTCACTTTCAATAAAGGCGGCATTAACCTGAAAGGCCTTTTCATTTGCCAGATTTGTGATTAATAGTCCCTTTTTTAGTTTTATTGATTTTAGAGTTTCTATTACCCTGGCACCAATTTTTTCATGACCATGCGTGCAGGCGTTTATTAAAACAATTGGACCCTCCCCATTCTCTCTAACTATTTTTAGTAACGAATTATATTTCGAAGATATCTCACTAATCATATGTAGCCATAGTAACAAAAGGTTGGAGCCTGTAAAGTGAGCTTGAAACCCCACTATAACCTTTATTATGACACCTGAACGCAGTTTATTTGACAAAACTGTATATTCATGTATAATATAAGGGTATAGTTCATTGGGAGATTAAGATGTTAGTAGATTTTGAAAACGACACAACGTTAGTAGCATTTATTAAAATTGCTGTCTTTGCGGTTTGCATATTGTCACTGGTCTTTGGTTATGTCGCCTTTGAAGCCGGTAATAAATATAGTTTTGTGTTTTGGGCACTGTTGTTTGGAGCTAGTAGTTCATTTACTGTCTGGCACATCTTAAGAAAAGAAGCCAGAATTAAAAAGAAAACCGAAGTTAAATTTTAATTAATTTAATTTCAAAAGCCTAGGAAATTTATTTCCTAGGCTTT
>CAZWXM010000017.1:0-6700 GCA_964637855.1 uncultured Candidatus Saccharibacteria bacterium
GTCGGCATGGAGATTGGTCTGCGGGATAATTTAATTACCGTTATTTCACCACTGCCAGACACCCCAGCCCAAAAAGCCGGTATTTTAGCAGGAGATGTCGTTGTTAAAATTGACGAGACTACCACTGAAGGTATGAATATAGATGAGGCCGTGCAGCTAATTCGAGGTGAGAAGGGTACAGTGGTCAATCTACAGATTTATCGTGAGGGAGAAAAAGAGTTTATGAATCTGGCGGTGACTAGAGATACGATTAGTGTTCCGACGGTCAAAACTGAACAAGTGGAAGATACCTTCATTATTGCAATTTATAGTTTTAACGCTTTGGCTGAATCACAAACTCAAGAAGCGTTAAAGGCTTACCTCAAGAGCGGTTCTAAAAAATTAATTATTGATTTACGTGGTAATCCTGGTGGTTACTTGCAGAGTGCCGTTTCTATCGCTAGTTATTTCTTGCCGGCCGGTAAGGTGGTGGTTAAGGAGCAATTTGGCGATAGTTCTCGCGACGATGTTTTCCGAAGCTACGGTAGACAAATCCAAGTCTTTAATCCAGACAATTTAGTAGTGTTGATTGATGAGGGCTCAGCTTCAGCTTCTGAGATTCTCGCTGGTGCACTTAAAGATCATGGAGTAGCGACTATAATTGGTAACCAATCCTTTGGAAAGGGTTCGGTTCAAGAATTATTAAATCTCGATGATGGCTCTTCACTTAAGGTAACAGTCGCGCGTTGGCTTACTCCTGCTGGAGTTTCTATTTCTGATGGTGGTTTGTCACCAAATATTGTGGTAAGTATCACACCTGAAAATAGAGCTGCGGGAGTAGATGCTCAGAGAGAAGCGGCTATCAAATTCTTAAATGGGGAAGAAGTGGTTAGTGAAGTAGCTGAAGTTACATCAACCACTAGCCCGACTGGAGAGTAGAGAGTTGTTTTGGTATGATACTGGCCAAAGAGAAGGTGGGCCGTACGGTTTGCTGAATCAAATATATTAGGATAATAGACAGAGTATGAAAGTGATTCTTCTGAAAGATGTAGCAAAAATTGGTAGAAAGTCTGCGGTAGTTGAAGTGCCTGACGGATATGCTTTAAACAAGCTTATTCCTAGTAAAATGGCCGAACCAGCCACACCGGTTAATCTAAAAAAGATTGAGAAACTTCAATCTGACATTGCTTCTAGTAAAGAGGCTGATGCGACGCATTTTGCTAGCGCTAAAAAAGCCTTGACTGAGAATGTGGTTAAGATTCCAATGGAAGTCAATGAAAAGGGGCACTCATTCAAAGCTTTGAGTGAAAGTGAAATTGTAGCAGTGGCAAAAGAAATCGGAATTATGATTGATCCGACTATGATTTTGATTGCCAAACCAATTAAGGAAGTTGGGGAACATGAGGTTCAATTATCATTGGGAGCCAACAAAGCCACTATTATCATTGAAGTTATTAAAAAATAATTATATGAATGATTTAATCAAAAAAGCTCAGCCAGTCGTAATTTTGATGTTAGTCTGTGCGGTTCTAATTGGCGGAATCGCGTGGGCTATAGATGGTGGTTTGAGTAAGACTGAAGTGGAACTAACCGATGCCACTGAAACTCTACCTGCTCCACTGACGCCGGAAGCTTTAAAAGCCTATGATGTAGATATAGAAAATAATATGAATCCAATCGCAGTATTAAATACAAATAAGGGAGTAATCGAAATTGAGCTGTTTGAAGATTATATGCCGATAACAGCGGGTAACTTCAAGAAGCTTACCAATGAAGGTTTTTATAATGGAATTAAGTTTCACCGAGTAATTGATGGCTTCATGATTCAAGGTGGCGACCCAAATACTAAAACGGATAATGTTTTGAGTTATGGTACTGGTGGACCAGGTTATGCAATTGCCGATGAACATATTAAGGGAGATTTGCTAACCAATGTCCGAGGTACTATCTCAATGGCTAATAGCGGACCGAACTCAGGGGGTAGTCAGTTTTTCATTAACTTAGTGGATAACACCAATCTTGATTTTGATAAACCACCACTAACTTCAAAACACCCAGTTTTCGGAAGAGTGATTTCAGGGATGGACGTAGTTGATGCGATTGGTAAAGCGGCTACTGGGCCAAACAATCTACCGATTGAAGATATTGTGATTGAAAGCGCAACAATAAAGGAAGCTAATTAATAAATTGCTTTAGCTAATAAAAAAAGCCGGTCCCTTTGGGACCGGCTTTTTAATATTGTAGTAAAGCTTAAGCTGCTACTACATCAACTGTCTTCTTAACGGCAGTTTTACCAGTGAAGGCAGTCTTACGAGTGTTTCGGAAAGTTACTACACCATCAGTCATTGCAAAGATAGTATGGTCTTTTCCAATTTTAACTCCTTTTCCAGCTTCAATTTTAGTTCCTCGTTGACGAACTATAACTTGACCAGTCTTAACAGATTGTCCATCCGCGCGCTTCACTCCCAGATATTTTGGTTGCGAGTCGCGCAGGTTTTTGGCGGTACCGCCAGCTTTCTTAGTTGCCATAGGATTAGTATATAATGGTTATAATTTAACTGCGTGAGTATACGATATATGTTCCAAAAACTCAAGTCTTGGTTGGCTGATGATACACTCTTTTTTACTATTTTGATAGTTTTAGTTGCCTTAATTTCCTTTGGTTTGGGTCGATATTCTGTTCTTTCCAGTCAAAAAAGTTCTGATTTTGTCCCAGAAGCTGCAGCTATCTCCATCACTGAAACCGAACTCAAGTCAGAAAATCAGATAAAAGCCGATGATTTAAAGGTAGTCGGCTCCAAGTCGGGTTCTAAATACCACCTACTCGATTGTCCAGGCGCAAAGCAGATTAAGGAGACTAATAAAATTTATTTTGATTCGATTACATTAGCTGAGGCGGCCGGCTATACTCCCGCCAGTAATTGCCCAGGACTGCAATGATATACTTTATAATATGTTAATTCTTGATATTGAGGCTTCTGGTACAAATTATGAAAAGCATTCAATTGTTTCAATCGGGGCACTGGATTTTAATAATCCTGACAACCGTTTTTATGGTGAATGTCGGATTTGGGAGGGAGCACACATAATGGAGGGTGCGTTGGAGGTAAATGGTTATACCGAGGCTCAAATTACTGACCCAACCAAAAAGTCTGAAGCTGAGTTGATAAATGAATTTTTGTTATGGAGTGAAGGTTTGACCGACCGGACTTTAGCCGGACAAAATGTTTCCTTTGATAGAGACATTGCTCGCGCTGCAACTTCGCGAGCGGGACTCAACTGGAATTTGGCTTATCGAACTCTAGACACTCACACTATGTGTTGGATGCATATGATAAAAGCTGGTCTGACCCCGCCCTTAGACAAAGAACATCGTCGGAGTGCACTCAATCTTGATGCGATTTTAAATTACTGTGGTATTCCGGATGAGCCAGATCCTCATAACGCGCTGACCGGGGCGATGTGTCATGCCGAAGTAGCTTCAAGATTATTGAATGACAAAAAACTTCTCCCCGAGTTTGCTGCCTTTGAAATCCCTTGGCTAAATTGATGATGATACAATGTGATTATGTTTGGATTAAATAAAAAAAATAAAACTATAAATACCAAAGCTTTTCCTAGTCGGGTAGTAAGAGAATTACTAGATGGGACAAGTACGGCAGATGGTGATGCGGTAGAGTCATGGCGAGTGTTCCGTATTATGTCGGAGTTTGTTCAGGGTTTTGAGTTGCTCCGAGCTCACGGACTAGCGGCTACCTTTTGGGGTAGTGCGCGTACTTCTCCAGACGATGAATACTATAAGGCCGCTGAGGAACTAGCTGCTCGTTTAGCTAAAAAAGGTTTTTCTATTATCTCAGGTGGTGGGCCGGGAATTATGGAGGCTTCAAACGTTGGGGCTTTTAAAGTTGGGGGGCGCTCAGTCGGGCTAAACATCAAGTTGCCATTTGAACAAAAACTAAATCCTTATACGACTGAATCATTAAATTTTGACTTCTTCTTTTCTCGTAAGGTAATGCTGACTTTTGCTTCTGAAGTATACGTTTACTTCCCAGGAGGCTTTGGTACTTTAGATGAATTCTTTGAAATTGTAACTCTAATTCAAACTAAAAAAATTGAAAAATTACCAATTATTCTTTACGGGAAAGATTATTGGGAACCACTACTGAGATTTTTTGAACAGTCAATGTTAAAAAAGTTTGCTACGATAAGTCCTGAAGATTTAGAGTTATTTAAGGTGGTAGATAGTGTCGATGAAGCGATGAAATACATCGATAAGGAAATAAAGAATATTAAGAATGTAAGACAGATTTAGACTATGTATTTATCATATTTCGATATAGAAAAAGTAACCCCAACTTCTCAAGCTAAAGGTTTAAAAAAACTCAAACCTTACCGCGAGGTGGTTAAAAAGATTGTTGACACTAACGATAATTCGCGACCTGAGTATTCTTTGGTGCACGCTAGAAATCCCGAATTGCACGACAAAATCGACGAAGTCAAAAAGCAATTTAAGGGCATTGAACACCTAGTTCTAGTTGGAATTGGCGGTTCAAACCTTGGTACCGAAGCAATTCATTCCGTGCTTGATACTGGTAAAGTAAAATTACACAGTATTGATACGGTTTCTCCGCATGATATCCAACTTTTGTTAGCTGAGCTAAATAAAGTTAAGTCGGTTAAGAAGCTGGCGATTTGTGTGATTAGTAAATCTGGAAATACTGCCGAAACCTTAGTTGGAGCCGGAATTATCCTAGAAGCACTAGAATTAAAATTCAAATCAGCTATTTACGCCCAGACTATTTTTATTGGTAATCCTAATACGGATTTCATGAAGGCAGGGAAGAAACTCGGGGTGCAGATAATCGCTATGCCCGAAATTGTCGGGGGACGCTACTCAGTTGCGACTGAAGTCGGTTTGATTCCACTTGCACTACTAGGACACGATACCGATGCTTTTATTTCAGGCATACTAGATGCGACCAGTGAAGAGTTTGAAACTATCGTCGCTGAAAATGCTGTGCGTTTAGAATCTTATGTAAACAATAAATTCACCCACTACAACTTTTTTGCTTTTGAAAAGCGTTTAGATAAATTGGGTGCTTGGTATCGCCAGCTCACGGCCGAAAGTATTGGTAAAGAAAAAGACCGAGCCGGAAAGCCAGTTAAAAATGGTTTTCTACCGACTATCTCTACACCAGTTGAATTACATTCAGTCGGTCAGTTGTATCTAAGTGGTTTTGCTGGCATCTATACAGATTTTGTGACTTTTGATGATGATTCAATTGATTATAAAATCCCAAAGAAAGGAATTTCAAAATTGTATGGAAAGCATGAGGCTCAAGAAATTGCTACTGCCATCTACGGGGGAGTAATGGCTGCTTACCAACAACGTTCACTACCGTATCGTTCAACCATCTTTGATGAGGATATGGCTTACTCACTTGGTTTATTTATGAATATGAGAATGTTGGAGACAATGTACCTAGCTGACTTAATGAATCTCAACGCTTTTGATCAGCCAAACGTAGAATTGTACAAAATTAAAACTCGTGAAATTCTTGGCCTATGACATATGTAGTTTTTGATATCGGTGGAACTAAAACTCGAGTCGCTACCTCTGAAGATTTTAAGACTTTTACTAAAGTCGAATCATTTAAAACGCCAGCCAAGTTTGAAGAAGGAATGCCAATGTTAATGGAGTTGATAGATAAATTGGTTGAAGGTAAAGTCAAAGGGATTTTTGGCGGAGTCAGAGGACGACTCAATGAAGAGAAGACCAGTATCGAAAATGACGGACCGTTAAATAAATGGAAAGGCCAATCAATCGTTGGAGCTTTAGAAAAGAAATATAAAGTACCAGTTTTTATTGAAAATGATTCAGCCGTAGCTGGAGTAGGGGAAGCAGTTTTTGGAGCCGGTAAAGGTCTCGATATTGTGGCTTACCATACAGTTAGTACTGGAGTGGGAGGGGTCAAGGTAGAAAATGGAGATATTGATGAGGCTAGTATTGGTTTTGAACCAGGGCATCAAATACTAGATGTAGACAGAACCATTTTAGGCGATGATATTTCACCGACCCTAGAAAACCTCGTTTCCGGCACAGCCGTGGCCGAAAGGTTTGGTTGTAAGGCTTACGAAATACCGCAAAGTGATATCGTTTGGAAAGAGTTGGCTGGTTATCTAGCGCAAGGACTTAGAAATACAATTTTATACTGGTCACCCGACGCCATTGTACTGGGCGGCTCGATGATTATCGGTGATCCTCGCATTGAAATTGACGATATTAGGAAGGCGACGGTTGATGTTATGGAGGGATTTGTTGATACCCCCCTTATTGCTGAAGCTAAATTAGGCGATGAAGCGGGTTTGTGGGGAGCTTTGGCTTTACTCAAAAAACGGCTATAAATAAGTGTTATTTAACTGAAGGAGTAAATATAGATACGCCAAAGTATTGACTGTAAGTCAATAATATGGTATAGTCAGATAAATCCGTAGATTATGGTATAGTCTCTCGGTTATCGGTGTCGCATCTGGTGTATTGATTCTTTTGAATCTCCACCTATACGACAAATGTCGCACCGGTATTTGTCAGATAAGACCTTTGGCTTATTATATCGACTGTGATTCTGGCTTTATTTACAGCTTCTACTGTTTCGACAGTAACGCTCCCTGAAACTGCCTATGGACGCATTGCGATGAACGAACAGGGGACAGAGTTGGT
>CAZWXM010000017.1:6800-15679 GCA_964637855.1 uncultured Candidatus Saccharibacteria bacterium
GACAATATGGCGTATGCTCGGCATCTCTATGAGAAGCAGGGAACACGCCCTTGGAGTGCATCTATGCCGTGTTGGGGTAATACTCTTGCTGCAAACTTCTAAAAACAAAAACCACTCGCTAAGCGAGTGGTTTTTGTTTAATCGATTTGCAGTGTATCCCTCAATGTCGTATTTTTCACACGCTCCGACGTATGCAATTTACTATAAGCACTTAACCCCCGCGGACGCTCAAAATACGTCATTAAGGGATAAGCCTCATTGATTTCTATTTACAGTCCAGAATTACTCTTAGCTGCTCGCTTAGCATCAAGTGAGTATTTTCCTGCTCCATGAGTTAGGAAGAAGAAACCAAGTACCAATAGTAGTAATTGATATTCATAACCACCATTCATCCCATTGTAGCCATTAGCAAAGTGCACTAAGAAGATGGCACCCAACATGATGATGATATAAATCTTTGAGACCCAATGAGTAAAGATACCGAGGATAAGAGCTAGTCCACCCAATAGTTCGCCGTACGATACTAGGTAAGCCACTAATTCTGTGGCTGGGACATTAAGACCTTTGAGCATTCCCGTAAAACCAGCTACACCCATTTCTCCAAAGACTTTACTCCAGCCGTGATATAAGAATGAAAAACCAGTCACTACGCGAAGTAGGGCATACATCTCTTCCTTCATACCTTCACCACAATTACATCCTAGGATTTTGTCCATACATTTATCAATATTATTATAATTTCGCATTTTAAATGCTATCCTTATAAGTATAAGACTCATGGGTAAAAGTGTAAAGTTAGATATACATTTGGTTTGAGAAATAAAACATGAAAACTGCTACAAACTACTGGTTAATGAAAAGTGAGCCGAACGAATATTCAATTGATAACTTGAAGGCTGATAAAACTGAGTTTTGGTATGGAATTAGAAATTATCAAGTCAGAAATATGTTACGTGATGATATGAAGGTAGGGGACTTAGCTCTTTTTTATCATTCAAATGCTGGTAAGGAGACTGGGGTAGTCGGAGTAATGAAAATAACTAAAAGAGCTTTTCCGGACGCTACTCAGTTTGATTCTAAGAGTAAGTATTTTGATATTAAGTCAAAGCCTGAGACACCTAGGTGGTTGGGAGTAGAAGTTAAATTTATTAAAAAATTATCCCGGCTAGTGGCTTTGAGTGAGTTAAAGGCTGATAAATTTTTCGCGGACTTGCCTTTAATCAAAAAGGGAAATAGACTTTCAATTATGCCGATTAGTGCCAAGCATTTTAATAAAATTATCCAACTGGCGGATACAATGTAACTTATGAAAATTGGCTTTTTTGATTCTGGTTTAGGTGGGCTGACAATTATGAAAGCGGTTTCGTCGCAGCTACCGCAATATGATTACGCTTATTATGGTGATACCGAAAATTTACCTTACGGAGATAAATCTGAAGAGGAGATATATAGACTAACTCTGATTGGGGTTAAACATTTATTAGCAGCTGATTGTGCGCTTGTTATTATTGCTTGCAACACAGCCTCGGCCGAGACGGCTAGAAAAATTCAGAATGAGTATTTACCTAAACATTATCCAGACAGAAAGGTGCTAGGGATTATTGTGCCAACAATTGAGATGTTAGATTTTGAAAACTTCACCAAGGTGGCACTAATTGGTACTAAACGAACAATTGAATCAAATAAATATTTAAATGAATTGAACGCCAGTGGTAACAATAAAGTTGAACTCAAGCAAATTTCTACACCCGAATTGGTACCGCTGATTGAGTTAGGGGAAATTGAAGCGGCGGCTACCCAAGCGGTAAAAAGAATCGAGGCCGAGGCGGGGGACAGTGAGGTGGTGGTTCTAGGTTGCTCGCATTATACCCAAATTAAAAATAGCTTAAGGAAGCATTTTGCCGAGAGTAAGAAAATTCTTTCGCAAGATGAAATCATTCCCAATAAATTAAAAGATTATCTAGACCGACATCCAGAGATTACTGGTCGATTAACTAGCGAGGGGACAAGATCAATTCACTTAACTGAACATCGTCCAGATTATGATCATGTGATGGGTCAATTCCTCGGTGGGGTATTTCTAGTTGATTAAATCAAGCCTTATTTAAATATATTCTCTTATGTCGCACAATATATCTTTTGCGACATACAGACTATTACAAATAAGGATAAGCTTGGTATTATCTCCACCCCTTTAAAAATCGTCTTCTGAAGCGATATCTTGATCGGTAAAGATATGTACGCGCTTATGTAGGTTTAATAGCTCAGCTGGTCGCTCGTTTAGATTTTTTGTTTCTGAACTTAACTCGGCTAGGATTTCTTTTTTGTTTGCTCCTACGATGTAGCCAATTACTTCGTCCACGTTGTTTAGTATCCAGTTAGGTGTAAATGACGCTCTAGAATCGATTGTAAGGCCTTCGAGCTTAACTGGGACGTATGTTAGGTCATCTTGATACACTCTTCGAAACGATACTTCGTCCAGCGGAAAAATTCCGGCGGTATGTCCATCAGTCCCAACTCCGAGTATAAAAATTATTTTTGGATTTTTTAAACTGGTTAGAGTTTCTATAAAAATATTTTCAATTCTTATGGCAAAGTTTTTTTCAGTTTCATTTTCCAAAGCGGCGGTGTTGATGGCCCGGCTTGTGACTGGATGTTCAGGATACCTAGCTACTAATTGTAAGTAGTTGTTAATTTCACTCTCCCCACTCACCCGCTCATCACCCATCATGAATATTGTGCGACATTCACTTCTTTGGCATTTAGTTGGACCAGTGTCTAAGGTATTTGCTTCCTTACAATCTTGATGGAAACAGTGCTTGTAAGGATCGATGTACTTAACTATGTCCAACGCAGAACCACCAGACAACAGACACACCACATCACCCGTATGTTCACGTATCGCAGCGCTTATATGTTCCCCTGCTTCTAGGTCAGGTTCGTTGGTAATAGTTAGGAGGGCCATTAAATGATTTATTAAATTAGATTTGCTCGTAGATTTATTTACCCAGAAACCCGCTGGTGAGCGGGCTTCCACGTGGGTAAGTTCCTACGATGCGTTGCATCGCACTTTTATATTAACACCGTTATCAACAGATTTATAGACAGTTTTTGGCTATTTATCCACACTTTTCTTTATTCTGGTGGTAAATACAGCATTGGGTCTAGGTAAGCATCAGTCGCCGCAATTGGTGTGGTAGCAGGACCGCAGCTGGTAACCGTCTTGATTTCATTGAATTTACGGACGGAAACTCCGTCTTTGGCATAAAGTGTAAAGTGTAGGTGTGGACCAGTTGAATAGCCAGTATTACCGGTATAACCAATAATATCGCCGGTGTTAACCTTTTGACCAGCGGTGACGGAAATAACATCCTGGTGAGCGTAGAGTGTGCTCAATCCGTTGGCATGGTCAACTAGAGTCCATTTACCCCATGAATAACAGCCCGGGACGGCGTCAGTATTTCCGGTTGCTCTAACTGTTCCAGTTAGTGGTGCATGAATTGGGGTGCCGCGTGGGACGCCAAAGTCGACTCCCGGATGGTAAGCTCTACCGCCATAAATAGAAGCATTGCGAGCCGCAAATTCAGTTCCACCAAAGTACTGAGTAATCACAAAACTAGTTAGGGGCCAGGTAAATACTCGGCTGCCAGCGGCTGGAATGGTATTCGGGTCAAGAATGAATTTTAATTGCGCTTCAAAATTACGCATTTCTTGAATGATTTTATCCTTAGCCTCTTTCTTACTAGCTAGCAGCTGCTGGTAGTTTTTTTCCTCGCTTTTAGTTACTTCCAGTAGCTTAGCTTGTTCCGCTTTGTTATTAGTCAGTACTTCATTTTGGTCAGAGTACTGATTTTTGAGTGAACTTAATTGACTGCGCTTATCTTCACTTTCATCGCGCTTTTCTTCCATGATTTTTTTGAAAGTGTTCAAACTAGCCACTTTTTCTCCCAAGCTATTTCTGACGCTTTCATAAGCTTCATACGAAGTCCAAAAATCCGATAACTTATCATTCTGTAAAAATATTTCTATCAAACTATCGTTTGAAGCTTTGTATTCATCTCTAATGATGGCACCAATTCCGGCTTCGGTATTTTCAATGTCATTCTTAGTGCGAGAGATTTCGAGAATTAATTTGTTAATTTCCAAATCAGTTGAAGTAATTTGGTTTTCAGTTTTTGAAATTTCCGCGCCAATTTTTTTTCGCTCCACCTCAAGTTTATTGATAGCTGATTGCAGAGTGGTTTTTTCTGCTCCTACGACTTTGAGTTCTGAATTGTATTTTTCTATTTCAGCTTCTATCTCAGCTAAGCGATTGTTCCTATCTTCAATCTGACTTTTAAGTTTATCAATTTCAGATTCAGCAAAAGCCTTTGGTGGTGTGACCAAAATAATCTGAGGTAATAAAATCCCCAGCAAAAAGGCTACGAACAATCTTTTCTGCATTACCCCTTTATTTTATCACAAGCAGTTTTAATTCGGGATAAGGTTTCAGTTTGTCCAATGGTGTAAGCGATAGCAATTGGGTCGGGAGAGCGTTCTTTACCAGATAGAGCTGTGCGTAGTGGCCATAACACTTCCCCTTTTCCTGCGGCTTCAACATAATCCCAAATAGCTGATTTAATACCCTCTAGAGAGCCAAAATCGGCGTTTTGAAGCCTGTTTAGGACGGTTTCGAGTCTTGGTAGCCCCGCACTAACTGAGTCATCATTTTTCCATTTTAGCAGGCTAGCTTCATAGTCTGGTGTGGCAAAAGCCCAGTCGTACTCCCCTGCCTCAGCGGCAACCTTAATTTCAGTTTGGTTGTGAATTCGTTCAAAAGCGATTGGCGCCAATTTCTCTAATCGTTCAACTGAAAATTGAGGCAAAGACTTTGTGGCGGCTGGTAGACCGTCACTGAAATATTGCAGTTTAAATTCGGGTGACTGTAAGTCGAGATACTTTTTATTTATCCAAAGTAATTTTTCTTCATTAGCAGCTCCCCCTGAGCGTTGGATTTTTTCTAAAGAAAAAGCTTCAACTAAACTATTGTCGTTTTCATTGCTCGGATAAATTTCTTGTTCTCCGCCTGGGTTCCAACCAATAAAAGCCAACCAGTTACGCATCGCCTCTGGCAAATACCCTTCCCTTTTATAGTCCAGCAAATCTTTAGCGCCATCACGCTTACTTAGTTTCTTTTTCCCGTCCGGCCCCATGATTGGTGGTAGAGTGACAAATTTTGGATATGGAATTTCTAGAGCATCATAAATGCTAAGAAATTTTGGTGTACTAGAAATAAATTCTTCACCCCGCATAACGTGCGTTACTTCCATCTCCAAGTCGTCAATAATGTGGGCAAAGTTATAGGTCGGAAAACCATCAGCCTTAATGAGAATAATATCATCTAACATCTCCTCACCCGCTGTCAGTTCCCCTCTCACTTCATCGTGCCAAGTGTAACGTTTTACTTCAGGTACTTTAAGGCGCAGTGCTTTGGTTCCATCCCAATCTGTAATTATTTCTGGTCGGTGGTCACGATAAAGAAATGGTCGATTGGCAGCTTCAGCTTGCTCACGAAAAGCCTGTAGTTCTTCTTCTGTGTACGGGTCGGGATAAGCTAATCCCTTGGCGACTAGTTTTAGAGCGTAGTGTTTGTAAGTATCTAGACGCTCGGATTGAAGACAAGATTTAAAAGCGCCGGGTTTGTCCGGGCCAATGTCCCAGTTGATACCTAGCCAAGTTAGTGAGTCTTGAATATGTTGAATTGAACCCTCAACTTCACGCGCCTTGTCCGTGTCTTCAATTCTAAGAATAAAAGTACCGTTATTTTTCTTGGCAAATAAATAGGCGTAGAGAGCCGTTCTAACTCCCCCAATATGCATAAAACCAGTTGGCGAAGGTGCAAATCTGGTGACGACTTTTTGATTATTATGATCCATGTTCGATTCCGATTGAAATAAGTATGTTAGCAATTTTAAGAGCGGCTCCATCTATAAACATCGCTTTAGCGGCGGTTGACATAGCCTGGAAATTCTCTTGATTATTGATAATAGAGTTAATTTCTTGAGTAAGCAAGTTCTGGGTTAAGTTGTGTTCCTCAATTACGGTTGCGGCTCCCCCACGCGCATAGGCATAGGCATTAGTTCTTTGGTCACGACTTATGTCCTCGGGAATTGGAATGATAATGGCTGGTTTTCCGTGATAAGCAATTTCAAATAAAGTTGTACTCCCGGCTCGAGTGATAATAACTGAAGCTGCGCTCATTAAGTCGGATACCATATCCGCACTAATACTCCCTTCAATATAATAATTACTAAGTAGTGGCGAATCTTCTAATAAGCTTTGGGCTGAGAGTCTGAGTTGATCAACGTTCTTAGGTCCAGTCTGGTGGAAAATCCGATAGTTCGGTAATAATTGCGAGAGTGATTGCAAGACCAAATCATTTATACGTTCAGCTCCAAGTGAACCACCGGTGATGTAGATAAGCGGTTTATCATTAGGAATTCCTAGTTTAGTGAATGGATCAGGAGAAATATTTTTTAATTCTGGTCTGAGTGGAATACCAACCAAAGCGGTTTTTTCTGGTGGAAAAAATTTAGCGGCATCATCATAAGCGATACCGATATAGCGAGCATTCTTAATCGCCAATTTATTAGCTTTTCCAGGTACAGCATCTGACTCATGAATAACAACGGGAATCCTTAATAATTTAGCCGCCATCAAAATCGGGACACTAGTGTACCCTCCCTTACTAAAAATTACATCGGGGTAAATTAGATAGAGTTTCCAAATAGCGATAAAAACTCCAAAAAAATTCCTAAAAATATCAATGAAGTTTTGAATAGAAAAATAATTTCGGAGTTTTCCGGCTGGGCAATAAATATATTTAATACCGTACTTACCCAACATTTCCTCATCATAAGGGGCTGGTCCAAAGTAATAAATCTCCGGCGCTAAATCATGCTCATTTAGTTCATGAGCGACTGCTATTAATGGGTAGAAGTGTCCCCCAGTTCCGCCTCCAACAAATCCAATTCTCATATTAAATTAAGTGTATCACGAGCTTTTTATAAAAGTTCGATATTTCGACACATTTAAAACGATTCCCAGTGAAGCTAGAGTCGCCATTAAAGCGGTACCGCCATGACTGATGAATGGTAAAGGTAAACCTGATAATGGAGCTAAGGCCACCATCGCTCCGATATTTAAAAAGGCTTGAGCAATAATAATGGTCATAAAGCCAACTACTAACAAAGTGCCAAAAATATCGCTGACTTGCGTGGCAGTTTTAAAACCGCGTAAGGTCAGAAAGACCAAAGTAATAATTAAAAGTAAGGCACCAATGAAACCAAATTCTTCGGCATAAACTGCAAAAATTGAATCACCAATTGGCTCAGGTAGATATTGAAATTTTTGGATACTTTGACCAAACCCTCGGCCAGTAATACCACCAGAACCGACGGCGATTAATGATTGGTTAATCTGATAGCCACTACCCTGCGGGTCTATATCAGGATGTAAGAAGGTGGTGAATCTATCCATGATGTACGGTCTAGTCGCGGCCACGATTATTAGCATAATAATTCCGGCTAAAAAGATTAGTCCGATATCACGCCACTTAGCTCCGGCGGTAATGTACATAGCCATACCAGCGAAGACCATAATTAAAAAAGTGTCGGTGTCGGGTTGGAGTAACATGATGGCACCAACTATGGCCACGATAGTTCCAAATGGTAGTAATCCATACTTCCAGTTTTCAATTTTATCGTGGACTCCCGAAAACCAAGTGGCTAAATAAATCACAAATCCAATTTTTAGAAACTCTGATGGTTGCACGGTAGTAAAACCTAGGTCGAGCCATCTAGTAGCACCAGCGTGATTCATTCCAATACCGGGAATGAAAACGGCTACTGTCGCTAAAAGTGAAAAGATAAAAAGGTAAAAAGCATATTTACGCCAATTGCGGTAATAAACATTACTCATTAAAAACATAGCAATCCCTCCTCCAATGACACCAAATACGAACTGACTAAAAGCCACACTAGCGAAAGTGGCTCCACCACGAGCCATTAAGCCCAAGGAGGCAGAAGAAAAAATCAAAAAACCACCGGCCACCATCAATACTATTAGTGATAGTAAGACCGCATCTGGTGATTTAGGTTTTTTTAGGTTCATGCAATAGTCGCTAGGATTACTCCAATTACGGCGCAGAAAATACTGATTATCCAGTAACGCATAGTCACCTTGTAGGACGGCCAGCCAATGGCTTCAAAATGATGATGTAGTGGTGCAATGCGTAATAATTTTTTACCAGTAAGTTTGCGATAAGTGATTTGGATAATATTCGAGGCGACGGTAGCGATAAGTGGTAGACCCACGATAAACAATAATGCGATACCATGACCGTCGCCTAAAGAATCTGTCATGAAAACTACGGTCGCTAAAGATAGAGTTAGGGCCATTGAGCCTGTTTCGGTCATCCAAAACCGAGCGGGTGGTATGTTAAACCACAGAAATGCCATGATTCCCCCAACTACAGTGGCACAGAATACTGCTAAATCGTATTGCGATTGAATAATAGCAATCCCGGTATAAGCTGCAAAAACTGAAGCAAAAACTCCACCTGATAAGCCATCAATACCATCAATCACCCCACTAGCATAAAGAGCGATAGTTAGGATTACAAAAAACGGAATGATGAAAATGCCAATTTCCCAACTACCGTCAAAAGGAATATTGATAGCGTTGACTCCTAGTTTGGTGTAAAACCACCAACCTAATAAACTAGACAAAACAGTTATCAGGCCCAATCTGACTGATAATCGAAGCCCTTTGCCTTCATGGGCAATATCATAAAAATCATTTAAGAAACCAATAAGGGCTCCGACTAAAAGTGCGGCGGC
>CAZWXM010000018.1:0-11344 GCA_964637855.1 uncultured Candidatus Saccharibacteria bacterium
TTACTGACTGGCTAATATCACTAAGTTCCTTAATAAACAAGCAATCGTAATCGGCCCAATACCGCCTGGCACTGGAGTGATTAAACTGGCCTTATCAATCGCGGCTGAGTCAACATCTCCCACTAAAATTCCTCCCTCCTCTGAAGTGCCGGCATCAAATACCACTGCTCCTGATTTGATTGAATCGGCTTTAATAAATTGTGGCTGACCAATACCACTAATAATAATGTCGGCTGCTTCAATAGATTTGATATCAAAATTTTGACGATTCAAGGCTGTTACTTCTGCTCCGGCTTTTTTAGCGTAATAAATTGCGGGCAGACCAACTAACCTGCCGGCTCCTACCACTGTTACCTTTTTATTCTTCCAATCAAGATTATGTCTTTTACTTATTTCATCAATCGCCCCTACCACTGGTGGCAAGAGATAGTCGTTATTTTCTCCATAATGAAAAGCGTCGGGATCCTTGTTAACTGGCACCGCTGCTAATACCTGGTCGGTATCTATGTGTTTTGGTAATGGTAACTGCACCACAATACCATCAGACTCTACTGCCACTTGGCCAATACACGCTAAAACATCTTCGTTAGTAGCCGTCACTGGTAATTCAACCACATTTAGATTAATCCCCACTGCTGCTGCCCGGCGTTTTTTCATCTCAAGATATTTTTGGGTTTCAAAATTTGGCGCACAAGTAATAGCGGTCAGCACTGGCGTTCGACCCAGTTCAATAACCTCTTTAGACACTGATTCTAAAATATCAGCTGCGATTGCTTTACCATCAATAATCATAATAACGGCAGTATAACAGAATCTTAAAAAAGTTAGTCTATTAAATTGAGTGTTTTTTAAGTTCAGCGATGCCGGTAGCTAAATCAAATTTTGGTTCCCAATCTAACACTTTTTTAGTTTCTTCAATGTCAGCCATTGTATATCTCGGCTCTACTCGAGATGGTACATATTCTATTTTCCCCCCAATCATTTTGGCTAACTCATTAATACTAGTTTGTTTTCCTGAACCAACATTAAAAACTTCTCCCTTACCTACCCGCTCTGAAACAGCCGATTTTATTAAGGCACTTACGACATCATACACATGAATAAAATCTCGAGTTTGCTCCCCATCTCCAGTAATAGTTAGGGGTAAACCATCAGCTGCCAACTTAAAGAACCGACCAATCACTAAAGCGTAAGGACCATTTGGATCAAAGTGTGGACCATACACATTAAAGAATCTGAGTGATACAGTTTCTAGACCATACAATTCACTCCAGAGTTTAAGCATTTCTTCACCAATATATTTATGTAGAGCGTATGGGCTCTTAGGCTGAACGGGGAGATTAGTGGTTAAGGGTAAAACTTCTTGGTCTCCATAGGCCGCACTGGTAGCTGCTAACACTACCCGCTTAACTCCAGCCAAACGAGCTGCTTCTAAAACTGATAGTGTTCCGTTGACATTAACATCGTGAGCGACTAATGGTTCGTCAATAGAAAACTGCACTCTCGGTAAGGCCGCTAAATGAATGATTACATCGACTCCTTGCGCTAATGCTTTCAACTTTTCTGTATTTCTGACATCAACTTTATGAAAAAGTACTTCAATTGGCAATCTTGCTTGGTTATCGCCTGCGCTTAAATCATCAACCACGATAACCTCATGTCCTTCAGCAATTAATTTCTCAACCAAATTGGTACCAATGAATCCTGCGCCGCCTGTAACTAAAAACTTTTTATTCATATTATTTTAAACTAATTTAAACATGATTAAGTTTCTTAAAACTATGAACCAGTTCTCATTATAATGGTAGCAATAGTTTTTAAAGCAATTTGTGCATCAAGAATTAAAGAACGTTTTTCTAAATAAAATAAATCGTAAGATAATTTATCAACGGTTCTTTCAATATCAACTCCTCCTCGTGGTACATCGAAGTTATTAATTTGCGCCCAACCAGATAGTCCCGGTTTCAAAAAGTGTCGAGTATTATAATAAGGTATACCCTTGGCATAAACCTCAGCTAAAGCTGGCATTTCTGGTCGGGGACCAATAAAAGATAAATCACCTTTTAGCACATTAATTAATTGTGGTAGTTCATCAATTCGAGTTTTTCTAAGAAGACTACCGACTTTAGTATCCACCAAAACGCTATTCAAAGCTGCAGCTCCTTTATCTAATCCGTTTTTTGTTCGCAATTTATAAATAGTAATAATTTTATTAAACTGCCCTACTCTGCTCGTTGTATAAAAAATTGGACCCTTATCATCTATCTTAATAGCTAATGCAATTAAAGGGAAAATTATTACCGACGGTATTAATAAAATTACTGCCCCCAGAAAATCCATAGTTCTTTTAATAGCATCATAAATAGAACTTTTTGATTGAGAAATATTTGAAATAAACCATTGATACTCCAACATATTAACTGGCACCCGGTCAAAGGTATCCTCGTACAGACGATTAAAATCTAAGAAAGTAATCTCAAACTTTAAGAAAGACAAATCAAATAAAACCGGTAAAAAAGATTTAATCGCTATCCCCCTAGGATCAGCTACAATCACCTCAATTTTTTCTCGCTCCATTAAAGCTAATATCTTAGCCTCAAAATTTTCAGTTTTGGTTAGAGTTTGTTCATCGATAATTCTTATAAAATAATAATTGTAACGGTCATTATTATTAATCTCATCAGCTAATTCAATCGCTTCCTTTCCATCAGCTATTAAAATCGCTTTATGTCTTTGCTTAGGTGAAAATTTTGGAACTAATTTTAAACGCCAATATGTGATAAAAGCCGTAGAAATTATTAAATATAAAACTAGATTTGTTTTTGGAGCAATTCCAAATGGAATAGTGAAAAACAAAATCCCAGCTAAAAAGATGTTTATTACCTGGGCGTATAAAATACGATTGACCAACAATTTCTTTAATAAATTTGTATGTTTATCATACAAACCTAATATAAAAAATATTAGTAACCATAAGCCTGAAAAGGCCAAAAAAGGTGGCACGTGCGAAGCTAATCTAGCAAAACTTGGTATTTCGAAATAACGCACTAAAAGCATCGCCCATAAGGCGATATTGAAAGATATAATATCCCCAATTATTAAAATAAATAATTCTCTAGTCCTTTCTCCCATATTCTGAAGCGTATTTTATAAATCCTACCCGAGTTTCAAGTATAAGCAAGTTTATCTATATAACATATTTAGTTAATCATTAGTTATAGTATATTAAAGCTACCCACCAAATAACATGAAAATTCTATTTATAATTACGAAAAGTAACTGGGGCGGTGCTCAAAAATATGTCTTTGAGCTAGCCGTAGCTGCTAAGAAAGCTGGGCATGATGTTCAGGTAGCTTGTGGTGGCACAGGAACTTACAGCGCTGACTTAGGGATACTTGCCTTAAAACTAAGTGCTGAAAATATACCTGTAATTCATATCAAAAACTTCCTTCGTGACATGTCGCCTTTAAATGATTTAAAAGCTTGGCTTGAAATTTATAAATTGATTCATTACTTAAAACCTGATGTGGTTCATTCCACCAGTTCAAAAGCGGGCGGGCTTGGTTCTTTGGCTGCTCGCTTCTGTTTTACAAAAAAAATAATTTTTACTTCTCACGGTCTAACCGTAGACGAGGTTTGGCGACCAACCTGGCAAAGAGTATTAATTTATATTAGTACTTGGTTCACTTTAGTACTGGCCCATAAAAGTATTATGATTTCTACTGAGACCTACCGCCGAGCTAAATCTATGCCCGGATTATCGCATAAAGTAGAATTGATTTTTAATGGTTTAGTACCAATTGATTTTCTCTCTAGTAATGAAGCGAAGAAAAACTTGAGTCCGACTATTTCCCCAACCGACTTTTGGGTAGGAGGCATCGGGGAACTACATCCAAATAAAAATTGGCACTCAGCAATATTGGCCATGAAAAAATTGCCGGAGCGGGTACATTTACTAATTATTGGAAAAGGTGAAGAGGAGGCTAGACTCAAACAGCTAATTGCCGACAACGAATTAAATGGCCGAGTTCATCTGCTTGGTTACCTAGATGGAGCTAAATATTTAAAGGCGTTTGACTTATTTATTCTCCCTTCCAAAAAAGAAGGCTTGCCTTATGTATTACTGGAAGCTGGTTTAGCTAGCCTACCAACCATAGCTAGTGACCTACCCGGCAATCAAGATATTATTGATGACGAAAGAACTGGCTGGTTAATTGAACCTACCCCAGACAAAATTGCTGAAATAATAAAGCGTGCAACTGAAGATGAAAAATTAAGGGAAAGTTTTGGTAAAAACTTAAATCAAACCATTAAAACTAAATTCTCAATTGAACAAATGTATAAAAAAACCTTAGCTCTCTACGAAACAAAAATATCATCAGTCTGAATCTTCATTGGTTTATAGCGACTCATTCCCATTACCATCCCGACTGCAATAAACTCAGTGAGTAAGTGTGAACCACCGTAACTTAAAAATGGAATGGTGGTACCGGTCACCGGTAAAATTCCAATGTTCATTCCTATATGCACAAAGAAATGAGCGATAAAAAGTACCGCCACCCCAGCGGAAAACAACCTTTCAAAATTAGTCGCCCCTTCCACCGCATTTTTCAGTAGCCGCCAGATGACTAAGAAAAATAATCCGAATAAAAGCACCACGCCAATTAATCCCCATTCTTCTGCGAAGGCAGCGAAAATAAAGTCAGTTTCATACTCTGGTAAAAATAGTAGCTTTGATTGAGTACCATAACCAATCCCCCTCCCAAATACCTGCCCCGAACCAATCGCCACTGTCGACTGATAGGCGTTATATCCCGCCCCCTGAATATCTGACAGCGGGTCAATAAAAGTCATGATTCGTTCCTTTTGATAGGGTTGAAAAGCAAACTGCCACATTAAACCAAAAGTAATTACCCCCAAAACAAAAACCGTTATTAAGTGTCTGACTTTAATTCCTGACACTAAGACCATTCCTAACCAAACCATAAATAAAATAATCGCGGAACCAAAGTCGGGTTGAATAAACACTAAACCAAAAATCAACAAGGCATAGAGTCCCGAAATAATTATGTGGGTAAAATCGCCAATCAACTCATGTCGCTTAGCGAAGTATTTAGCCAATACTAAAATTAAAATTAACTTGGCTGGGTCTGATGGTTGCAGAGAAAAGAAACCTAAGTCAAATCGACTCTGAGCTCCGAGGGTAATTTCACCAATCAACAAAACTAACACCAAGAAAAATACCGTGATTAAGTAAGATACAAAAGCAATATTACCAGTTCGTAAAAACCGGTAGTCTGGAATCATGGCTATAAATAAGGCTATTGTGGCTACGCTTATCCATATAATTTGACGGTTGAAAAAGGCATTGTCCCCCACATGAGAATAAACCGTCACCAAACCCATCAGCGATAAACTGATAACACTAAAAAATAGAATTACATCAAGACCAGCAAATAAGGTTCGGAGTTGATTCATATCAGTATTGTAACTCTAGTTAAATCCTAGCGGTACTTGTAGAGTCTACTGAAGTGGCGCAAAATTTGTTTTAGTCTTAGCGATAACATCTATCTTGGTTGGGCCAGATTCACAAAGTGATGAGGTGATTTCAGTATAGATTTTATTCAAATCAGCCCCAGTAGGAGCAAAATAGGCATTATCAAGTTCAGACGCAATTTTGTTAATAAAATTAATATCCACATTCTGACCTAAACCAATCGCATAAACTTCAATATTATTTTCACTTAGAGCCGCTGCTGTTTCTTGAGCCAGCGTTATCACATCAGCCTTTCCACTAGCCGTTGGCAGTCCGTCAGTTACCAATACTACTACTCGTCTGGCGTCTTGATTGTGTCGTTCTGAATTCAATTCAGTCTGAGCCATTAACAACGCTTCAGAGGTATTGGTATAACCTGTTTCTTCTACTGGATTGATAGTCAAATCAACCACTCCGTTGGCTACCGCTCCATGAATATGATTAAGTTCAGTTACTAATTCGGCTCTTGTGGCAAAAGTAACCACCGCTACCTGATCATTATCATTTAATGAATTAATGAATTGTCCAGCCGCTCCTAAAGCAGCCGTCACAGGTTGCGGTGGTTCACCACCATCGTTATTCATACTACCGGAGAGATCAATTACCACCGCTACGTCAGTGGGAATGATACAACTCTTAATTGTCTTAGCGATGGTATTAGGCCAAGTAAACACAATATCCTGAGTCGAACGTGGTTCAATTCTTTCTATAAAAGTTTGAGAGGCCGTGACCGGTACACCGTTTTCACTAAAAATAGTGGCTACGACTTCGACATTACCAGCTGAGGTTAACTCAGTATTTTCAATTTTAACATTCAAACGCGGACGAACATCAGCCCCAATTAAATTAATATCAACCGACCTAAATTGGTCTCGACCAATTGAGGCTGGCAACCACATATCAGCTGGCTCTAAAATTAAGCGCGTTTCAGTGACTGGAGAATTTTGTTCGGTTAGGATTCTACCTTCAAAAATTGGATAAACACTATTAGGTGGTAGGACCGTGCTGCCGGAACGCTTAGCCACTACTTCCCCTTGATTTAATAACTCAAAAGTATATTTGAGCTCGGGTGTAGCTGCGATTTGATTTTGATTTTCAACATAAGCCACTGTGTTGTATTGACCATCAACGACTTCAAAACTCTTAGCCCAAATAACTTTTGGTGGCACCACCGTAGCCACATCAATTCGCACACAACTACCGCCAGCATCAACCGCTGTCTCGTCACCATTTAAAATCCTATCAAAACAGTTAGCCGGCTGATAAAAATTAACGTAATAAACCAAAGAACCAACTAATACCCAAAAAGTTGTAAATCCTAAGCCGTATTGAATACGTCTCCCCACTGCCCATAAGCGAATGCTACCTTTACTCATATATTGATAATATTGTAACAGTTATTTACATTTAATTTCGAAAGTCTTACCCAGCTAACGACTTGGGTACGTTGGTGTGAGAAATGGGATGAGACCCATTTCGCAAGACTCATTGCAGTATTTTTGAGTGAATACAAAATAAAACACCGAGACATATGTCTCGGTGTTTTATTTTAGGAGTATTAAAAACTTAATGTTGGCGCCTACCTACTCTGCCCCCGAAGGAGTACCATCGGCGATGAAGGACTTAACTTCCGTGTTCGGAATGAGAACGGGTGTACCCCCTCCGCTAAAGCACCAACATTAAATTTTCAATCTTTTTTTGACTCGCAACCAGTGCGTGAAGTGATTCCTAATCGAAATTAGGAATGGTCGGGGTGGCTGGATTTGAACCAGCGACCTTCTTGTATAATGATGGACTGCATAGTTGCAATCGACGTCACGATTTTAAATCGTACAGTCATAATCATTTACCAAGATGCGCTACCAGACTGCGCTACACCCTCGACATAATCATTTCACGCAATACTTGCGTCGCATATTCTATTTTTTGTTGGGTTTGCTTTAGCAAACCCAACGACTTGGTAGGTATAAATTTGTACACTCACAAAACTGTACAGCTTTAACAGCGTTCTCTGTGAAGTTGTTTATCAAAATGACATACAACGTTCCTTACAGGAAGCTACGTCCAATTAGTACACCTCAGCTCCATTCATTGCTGAACTTCCACTTAGTGCCTATCAACCTGATCATCTCTCAGGGGACTTAATGAATTCTAATCTTGGAGTTGGCTTCCCGCTTAGATGCTTTCAGCGGTTATCCATTCCGAACATAGCTACTCGGCAGTGCCACTGGCGTGACAGCCGATAGACCAGAGGTTCGTTCATTCCGGTCCTCTCGTACTAGGAACAACTCTCCTCAAAATTCGACGCCTGCAGTAGATAGGAGACCAACCTGTCTCACGACGGTCTAAACCCAGCTCGCGTATCTTTTTAATTGGCGAACAGCCAAACCCTTGGGACCTGCTCCAGCCCCAGGATAAGATGAGCCGACATCGAGGTGCCGAACTGTGCCGTCGCTATGGACGCTTGGGCACAACTAGCCTGTTATCCCCAGGGTAACTTTTATCGGGTAATCTCCGGCCGCATCTAACGCGTACCATCGGTTCACTATGCTCTACTTTCGTATCTGTTTGGAATCTACTCCTCACAGTCAAGCTGGTTTATGCCATTACACTATCATCACGGTTTCCATTCGCGATTAACCAACCTTGAGACCCCTCCGTTACAATTTGGGAGGGTAGCGCCCCACTAAAACTGCCTGCCACGCACTGTCTCGATGTGGTTTTGCCACACCGGTTAGAGACTACCAAAATAAAGGGAAGTATTTCACTGGCGACTCCACGGTACCCGAAAGTCCGCTTCAAAGTCTCCTTCCTATGCTACGCATCAATTCAATAGCCCCAATACGAAGCTACAGTAAAGCTCCTGGGGTCTTTTCGTCTAACTGCAGGTACCCGGCATCTTTACCGGGATTGTATTTTCACCGAGCAAGTCCTCGAGACAGTTTCCCACTCGTTACGCCATTCGTGCACGTCGGAACTTACCCGACAAGGAAATACGCTCTATATTCCCTTCTCCCTTGAAATAAATTTCAAGATCATTTCACAATAGGACTCTATCTTCACCCGTTACTTAAAAGCACTTGGGTGCCAAACATTTGGTCTCTTGTTGGTTTGGTTTGGATTATACTTTATCTTTAGACAAAGTAAGGTAACTATGGCTAGGCTGTCTACCCTGTAATCGTTCTAATCCGTCGAGCGTACTATTTATTGGATAGCGCGCTCGACCTTAGAACGATTATAGTTATCGCTGACATTTACCGGGGCTTATATAGTCCAGCACAACAAACCGAAGTTCATTGCACCCCCCATATTTAACCTTCCGGCATAGGTCAGGCGTCACCCCCTATACTTCCACTTTCATGTTTGCAGGGAGCTGTGTTTTTGGTAAACAGTCGGCAGGAAATCTTTCGCTGCGGCCCCAGACACCCGAAGGTTCTAGGGCAGACCTTATCCCTAAGTTACGGTCGCTTTTTTGCCGAGTTCCTTGAGGACCTCTCACTCGTTCGCCTTAGTCTTCTCGACTCTACCACCTGTGTCGGATTGCGGTACGGAACCATTATGTTTAACCCAAACGAAGTTTTTCTCGGAAGCGTGCTCCTTATTTTTGCTCGGCCGTAGCCTCACATTCAGACTCTACTTGGACTATTGCTACCCGGATTTGCCTAAGTAACGTCCTCATAGCTCCAACATCAATCCAATAAGATGTAATAAGTACAACGCTCCGTCCCTCCATAGGAACATAACAGTGTGCAGGAATATTAACCTGCTATCCATCGGATCCCCCATTCGGGATTTCCTTAGGACCGACTAACCCTTCGCTGATCAACATAGCAAAGGAAACCTTGGTATTTCGGCGGGAGGGGGTCTCACCCTCCTTGCGGTTACTTGTGCCGGCATTCTCACTCCTCCTCGCTCCACCGCGGCTCTCGCCTTGGATTCATCGCAGAGAAGGACGCTCTCCTACCACGCCATATTTCCGAAGAAATATGACATCCGCAGTTTCGGTAATATACTTGAGCCCCGATCATTTTCGGCGCAAGGACTCTCGACCAGTGAGCTGTTACGCTTTCTTTAAAGGATGGCTGCTTCTAAGCCAACCTCCTGGCTGTTGAGGAATCCTCACCTCCTCATTTTGCACTGAGTATATATTTAGGGACCTTAACTGGCGATCTGGGCTGTTTCCCTTTCGACCAATGGAGCTTCGCCCCCATAGTCTAACTGCCGCGCTATAAACCTGCTGGTATTCGGAGTTTGATAAGAGTAACGAGATTTCTCCCTGTTTACTCTTTCCAGTGCTCTACCCCCAGAGGGAACACGCGACGCCAACCCAAAAGCTGTTTCGGAGAGAACCAGCTATTACGGAATTCGATAAGCTTTTCACTCCTTACCACAAGTCATCCGATGGTTTTGTACGGCCAACCGGTTCGGGCCTCCACGACCTATTACAGTCGCTTCACCCTGCTCATGGCAAGCTCATCCCGCTTCGGGTCGTACCCCTACCCCCAATTTTCGCGCTATTCACGCTCGCTTTCACTATGCCTCCGTGGGGTTGCCACTTAGACAAGGGATAAAGGTACACTCGCCGGCTCATTCTTCAATAGGCACGCCGTCGCCCCGCAGGGCTCCGACTCCTTGTAGATGTATGGTTTCAGATCTATTTCACTCCCCTCTCCGGGGTTCTTTTCACCTTTCCCTCACGGTACTTGTTCACTATCGGTCTTCAAGAATATTTAGCCTTACCAGTTAGTACTGGTGGATTCACCCGAGCTATTCATGTCTCGGGCTACTCAGGATCGAAATCAAAAGAGTCAGATATATTTCGAATACAGGACTATTACCTACTGGGGTCACGCTTCCCAACGTGTTTTTCTATATATCTAATTTGTAACTCTCCGCAACTAAATGCAGACTTCGCCCTACAACCCCATACATATAAATACGTATGGTTTGGGCTGTCCCCGTTTCGCTCGCCGCTATTCAGGGGATCGCAAGAACCTTCTTCCTGACCATAATGGCAATCGCCGAAGCGATTATCTGATCAGAAAGAAAGTTCCGTTTATTGCTTTCTATTCCTCTAGGTACTGAGATGTTTCACTTCCCTAGGTACGCATCCTCATACAAGGATTCCTGCCGATGACAGGAGGGTTTCCCCATTCGGACATTTCCGGATCAAAGGTTATTTGGCACCTCCCCGAAACTTATCGCAGCCATATCACGTCCTTCATCGCTTCTTGAAACCAAGGCATTCACCATACACCCTTTGTTCCTGTAAGGAACGCTGTAAACCAAAAATTGGTAGACTTTGTTCTTTACAAAAAACGCTGTGCACCGCTGCACAATTTTGTTGAGTGTCGACTACGCTTACCAGCGTAGTCTCAATTTAATTTTGTACTTCAGAAACGCTTGCGAGGTCTCTGAAGTACTTGATGTGTGTCGGGGACGAAAAGACCTGTACGTAGTACAAACTCTAACCCGACACACTACCTACCCATCACATACTTATATAAATACAAGCTGTGATGAATTTGCCTAGCGGCGTCGATTCCGCTAGGACTTTGCGAAGACAGTCTTATCAAACTGTCTTCTAGAATATGCGATTGTCAAATATCGCGTACCTCCTTGAATTTTGAAATAAAAAGCTGCGTACTCGCAGCAAGTAAAAACCAAAAATGGTTGTGCTTGCTACGACGAGGCTTTTTCTCCAAAACTCATAAATACGTGATGGCTATTCTATAGAATTAGAAATAAAAGTCAAGCGTTTAGTCTGGACAATTACTAAATACTCTAGTCCAACCTTATTTATCAAAA
>CAZWXM010000018.1:11444-12798 GCA_964637855.1 uncultured Candidatus Saccharibacteria bacterium
GAGGTGGCCTCGTCCTTTACGCCAATTTTATCAATCAAAACTTGGTGGGAATAATCAAAGAAATCTCGAGTTAGTTTGTCATACATCCCGACGCGATACATCAGGTCTTCTGAGGACATAGCGGCAAATCTAATCTCCACCCCAATCTCAGCCTCGAGGGCGCGAATCGCTTTTTCTATTTGTGGTTGCGAAATCTTTTTCATGGCCAGCAATACATCTAGAGTTTGTTCAAAGTCTCGCACAAATACTCCGGCTACTCCCACGAAATCTAAATTCCCAGCTTTGCGTAAATACTTAAGTAAATTTTTTCCGTCAATCGGAGCCGTCTCAAATAGAAAAGTTTGTAAGGCTTGCAGCTCAGGAAAATCTTTATTCAAACCATAAGCAATCGCTTTAAGTTTTTTCTTCTTTTCTGGAACATCAATGTAAACTGATTTTTGTTTAATTACCCCCGCTTTTTCTAGAGCTGAAATTTCAGTTCGAGCGGTGCGACGTACAAGTTTAGCGCGACGACTAATGTCATCAAAAATAAATTCTTTTGAGGGATTGAACAGAAAAAACCGAAGAAGTTTTACTCGTGCCGTACTGCCAAACAAGATAGAAAGTGGGTCTGCCATATGCTGAATTTTGAGATTATAGCACGAAGCCGACTCGCTCCAATCTGGACAAATTTTGCGCTGGTGTTGTGACACTAGTTTACCCTATTTACTTTTTTGGGAATCGTGTTTAAATGTATGTAGTAAGTTCCCTACAATTTTTGAATGACTGGATAAGTAAATGACCAATGTCTTACCTAAAATAAAAAATTCTACCTTCTTAAATACCGAAGAAAAAACTGCTCAGTTTTCAATGACTGATGCTAGTGAAGCCGCTAAGGTTATTTATAAAATAATTGATATTAAGGAGATTTATCTAAGAGAAAAACCGACAGACAGAATAAAGTTATTACTGGTAGTTGGAGATGGACTTTGGTTTACCTATAAAAGATTTATTCTTAGTCCTGACGCAGAATCAGAACGTAATCAAAATGTGCCTGAAACTATTTTACAAAGGCACGGTATTAATTTAGCTTGTAAGTTTTATAGCGGCGACAATGAAAATTCGCTGTTCGGAAAAATGAATTTGCTTCAGTCTAAGCAAGGACGCGATTTGTACACCCATCTCGACTTACTAGTTTTTCCACAAAACTGGAAATTAACTGTTGGTGAGATTCAGAAACAATTACCATTTCTGAATAAAATCAGTGAGACTTACGTACGAGATTTAAAAGGTAAAGTTTTGCTATTAAAAAAATAGCCAATTGATTAATTGTTCATTCAAACAACCAAAGCCTGTCTCTTGAGACAGGCTTTTT
>CAZWXM010000018.1:12898-15131 GCA_964637855.1 uncultured Candidatus Saccharibacteria bacterium
GTTACTTTAGCTCCAGCTTCTTCAAGCTTAGCCTTTAGAGTTTCAGCATCCTCCTTCTTCATCCCTTCCTTTACTACAGATGGAGCTGCATCTACCATATCCTTAGCTTCCTTTAGACCAAGACCTAGAGCTTCCTTAACTGCCTTGATAACAGCAATCTTAGCTGCACCAGCCTCAGTTAGTTCAACTGTAAATTCTGATTGTTCTTCACCAGCATCAGCTGAAGCAGCTGGGCCAGCTACTGCTACTGCAGAAGCTGATACACCAAATCGCTTTTCTAATACCTTAACTAGAGAGTGTAATTCTAGTACAGTCATCTTTTCTACTTGTTCAATCAAGGCCTTGAACTCAGCTGGAATTTCCACTGATTCATCAACACCTGATGTTGCTTCGGCTTTAACTTCTGCTACAGGAGCTGCAGTTTCTTCAACCGCTACTTCTGTTACTGTTGTTTCTTCTGACATAATAATTTTTTAAATTTCGTTAATTAAATTTGAACAGCTCGTTAGTTAGCTTTCTTTTCAGCAATCGCATTAAGACCTAATACAAGACCTTGAATTGGAGAATTGATAACGTTTACGAACATACCTCGTAGTACTTGTAGTGGTGGGATTGATGCAATTTCAGTCATCTCTGCCGCATCCTTGTATACTCCTTGGAATACACCTCCTACAATCGATAAACTATCTTTGTACTTGCCAGCGAATTCTTTAATTTGCTGAGCTGGAGCAATCGCATCTGCACTATAGGCTAGTGCGATTTCTCCTTCTAGAGTTGGCATCTCACCTTGGAAAGCACCATCGAAAGCTCGTTTCATTAGTGTCTTCTTTGCGACAAAGTACCCTACTCCTTCCTCTCGCAGCTTGGCTCGCATTGCAGTTGTATTAGCAACGGTCATCCCGTTGAACTTTACGAACACAATTGAGTCTGAGTCATTTCTAACTCCATCAAGCTTTGAAAGAATTGTTGTTTTTTTAGCTTTTGTAATTGCCATGATTGTTTGTAATCACTGGATAAAAACAGGCCCATCATATTATATGAGGGGCTCGACCACGTATCCAAAAATAGGAGACGACCTCGGCCGGCGAAGCGATTGCTTCATTACCGCACTTACGTGCGACCAGCTGTCATGAGCCTGTTGCCAAAGACTTTACCAAAAATTATGAGATACGTAAAGGGGCGGAAAGCTTCGCTTTCCGCCCCTTCTTTTTTAACCTCTACCCCACCACCTGCCCCGCCCGAGTAGAGCTAGCGGTAATATCAAATACTTCAGCTGGTTTAATGACTATAATCCCTTTAACCGTTCTATCTGGCAAAATCTCTTTAATCCAAACTACTATCTCATCAAAAATCTCCCCCTCCGTTTCATAGCGAGCCTGTCCTTTTATTTGGTAACCCGCAAAGCCTTTCCAACAAGCCAAGGCCACCTCGGGATTAGCCTTGAGATTTGAAAGCGTTTTATTTAAAAAATAATTTACCAGCACAATCTCTTCCCCTATCAACCTAATGGTCGACACTGGCACCACATTAACACCACCCTCACCATAAGTAGCCAAAGCTTTTCCTTCAGCCGTTAGTAAGATTTCAGAATAAATTTTTACTAACGACATAAAATTTATTTACTAACTATTAGTTTAGAGTGACTCAGTTTTATGGACCACCAAATTTGCTAGCAATTGCAAACCAGTCGCTACTGCCGCTACTGCTAGGATGGTAACTGGGAACACCGCATAAGGCGTCACTAAGTAGAAGAAGGTCACTGTCGCTGCCGCCCACAGACCAAAAGCCCAGGAACAACTCAATAAGTCTGCCAGCGTTCGTCTCGGGCCAACCTTCGGCTTTTCTAATTCAAAGCGCTTACCTACTTTCTTCACATCCCAAAATTGTTCTCGAAAGAATTTAGTCATCATGTCAGACACCAGCAAGCGATTCAATCGCCACGCAGCGAGCGTAATTAATACGTAGTCAGTCATCGCTAAATCCGTTAAAGCCATCCGCGCCTCCGTATCAAGAATGATGGCGCCCATAACAATTAGAATCAGGAAAAAAACCAAGAAAACAAAATTCCAAAAATACTGATCAGTCACGCGCATAAAGTTTAATTATTGTATCCCATTACCTACCCCCAGCACCAAAATAAATAACAACACCCCGGCAATCACCGCAATAAAACTAAAGAGAAATTTGTAGAAAGTCTTGTTGAACATTGGCTATATTATAGCAGGAAATTTTA
>CAZWXM010000019.1:0-14577 GCA_964637855.1 uncultured Candidatus Saccharibacteria bacterium
AAATATGTTATTAGGGGAATATAAAAATTACTTCCATCATTGACAAATTAGTTAAAAATGTTACTTTTTGGGCTGATGTAAATTCTCAAACCCACAAAGATAGGAGTTAGAAATGGCGACAATTGTAAAAAAGGCTAGTAAAGATGACGGTAAGCTTGAAGAAAAGAAAGTTTTTTTATCAGAAGTAAAAGCTGGTTCCTACATAAGGTTTCCTGATTTTGGTTCCTACACCCAAGCGTTAGCAGCAGCCGAAAGTGACAGCAAAAGTGATGAGGCCAATGGCCTTGGTGGTTTCTGGCAGGTTCTAAATTTTACCCCTGAAAAACCGGGTAAAGTATACTTAGCGCCCCTTGATGGCCGACAAATTATCTCTCGTGACGGTGACCGCATGGTTGTTGAGCACGATGTGATAATGAATATTAAAGAAGCAAAAAAGAGCTAAGTCCTTTGACTAACCAACCGCTTTCAGCCAAACTGAAAGCGGTTTTTTTATACTCGGAGCGCTAGTGTTATACTGAACACATGTCTGAATACACATACAAATACAATCCCAATCGAGCGGCTGATTGGAATTATGGCGGAGCGAAGTGGAAGCTATCGCGCTCTAAAATTGATTTTTTCTTTGAGTGTCCGCGTTGTTTTTATTTAGACAACGTACTCGGCACCAAACGCCCTGGCTTTCCAACCTTTAATCTAAATATAGCCGTTGATGAATTATTTAAAGTCGAGTTTGATAAATATCGTCAGGAACAAAAACCTCATCCCATAATGGAGAAATATAAAGTTGAGGCAGTTCCGTTTGCACATAAGCTGATGGACACTTGGCGAGATCCTTTTGTAGGTATCACCCATACCCATGAGGCAACCGGTCTAGTGGTCAGTGGTGGAGTTGATGATATTTGGGTAAAACCAGATGGCTCGCTTATTATTGTTGATTACAAATCAACCTCAAAAGAAGGAAAGATAGAGACGCTGGGCGATAGCCCTTGGGAAAAACAGTACACTCGACAACTGGGTGTTTATCGTTGGCTATTAGAAAAAAATGGTTTTAATGTTAATCCTACTGGATACTTGGTCTATGCTAACGCTGATAAATCATTACCTAGTTTTGATAATAAACTTCAGTTCGAAACTACTTTGATACCCGTTGAAGCCGACAGAGATTGGATTGATGAGACTCTCACAAAAATTAAATCTTGTCTGGAGCAGAAGAACTTACCAGCTTCGGGAGATAGTTGTGAATTTTGTCCTTATCGAGAGGCGGCGGGTAAAAAGCTCCAAGCGATTCATCTCGCTAACAAAGCAAAATAACGTTATGACGGTATTTCAAGTTAAGGTAAGAAATATTGTCAGTAAAATACCGCCAGGTAAAACCCTGACCTATAAGGAAGTAGCCAAACTAGCCGGAAATGAAAAAGCCGCCCGCGCGGTAGCTAATATTATGGCCGCCAATTACGACCTTGAGATTCCCTGTCATCGGGTCATTCGAACCGATGGAAAAATAGGAGGCTACAACCGAGGTGGAACAACAGCAAAGCGCCAATTATTACTAAAGGAGGGTGCTATAATATAGCTATAATTGCTTATGTCTGATCAATTTAAACTATCTCGCATTGGCGATATCATCAAACGTCTTAAACAGGAGCAAGACCAACTTAAATTTGCCCTAACCAAACTGCAACGAAACGAGCAGTCAGAAATAGAAAGAATTAAGCGTGAGTTTAAAACCCAAACCTACAATATTGAAACCAGACAAACCACTATCATTTCCGAGCTACGCACACGAGAAAAAGAGTTTACCCAAATTGAGAACGAAGTAAATCAACAAATTACTCGGGAAGCGGAGGAAAAAAAGCGGTTGGCAGACGAAGAAAGACGGCGTAGACTACACATATAAATATGTATACCTACAAAATCGAACAAGCTATTAAAGCCGCTGCACTCCTACATCACGACCAATTACGTAAGGGGGTGGCCCAGATTCCTTATGTCACACATTTAGTGGCGGTGATGATGATTTTGCGGGATTATACTTCTGACGAAGATACTCTAGTTGCAGCCTTACTACACGACACACTTGAGGACACCGACTATACGCGCGATGAACTAATAGAAGATTTTGGAGAAAAAGTCGCCACCTTAGTAACAACTCTAACTGAGCCAAGGAGTGTTGGTGATTTCCAAATCTCATGGCTTGATAGTAAGAAGGAATATGCTAATCAATTACGCAAAGGAGAAATGGAAGCGGTTATGATTGCAGCGGCTGACAAAATTCATAACTTCCGCTCGACCGTAGAGGAATATTTTGAAAATCATGATCGCTTTGTTAAAGATTTTGGTCCAAGATTTGACCAAAGGTTAGAAGCCTATCAGGCGATTGCTAACGCCATAAACAATCGACTCAAAGATGGTATAGTACATGAATTCAATCAAACTTTTAATGAATATAAGAAGTTTATTTTAGCCGTAAAACAATCACATGAAGGTAAGTAACAAGAAAGCTCCCGTATCAGGTTTTAAATATCTTAGTAAAGTAGGCGAAGTAGAAGAGTACCTTCTATCCTCAAACGGACTTAGAGTTCTGTATCAAAATCGACCAGAAACTGGTGTTATTACCACCAACATAACCTACTTAGTAGGAGCGCGCGATGAAGCTAGGGGTGAGACCGGTGTAGCTCATATGCTAGAACATATGTTATTTAAACCGACTTCGACTGACATCAAGGCTGGTCTTAAATCTTCCGGTCGTACCATGGAATTTGAAAGGGGAACCGGAGCCATTCTAAATGCTAATACTTGGAAGGATAGAACAACTTATTATTTTTCCTACCCAGCGAAATATTTTGCGGAAGTTTTAGAAATGGAAGCTGACCGTATGCATAATGTAGTTCTGACTGATAAGTCATTGGCACCGGAACGCAACAATGTACTTAGTGAATTTGATATGTACGGTGGCGACCCTTATTTTGCCTTAGCCGTACAAATGAGTAACACTGCTTTCCATTCGCACCCTTATGGTCATGAGACGATTGGTTTTCGTGAAGATATTGAAGACTATACAGCAGAGAAACTAAAGCGTTTTTACCAAAATTACTATCGACCCGACAATGCGGTATTGATGATTGTGGGTGAAATTGATTTAAAAACTGCTCTAACCGAAGTTAAAAAACATTTCTCAAAACTTAAAGCGCCAGCGACTAAAATTCCTCGTTTTTCAATTCGTGAACCCAAACAAGAGGGAATAAGAAGAATAACCGTCGAGCGTCAATCCTCCACTAATTTGGTAGCTGTCGGCTTTAAGCACGCTGGTTTTCCTAGTAAGGATTGGTTCGTTACCAATTTAATGCTTGATGTTTTAGCTGGTGGTCCCGAAGGGATAATTAATAAACTCTTGGTTGATAGTGGTCTAGCTTCTAGTGTTAGCGGCTCGGTTGAACCAAGTTCAGAGGTTAGTCTAGGTAATTTATTTATTTCCTTATCTCCTGATCAAAAGCATGAGGAGATTGAAAATCTAGTTATAGCTGAACTTAAAAAAATAAATTTAGTAACTTTGAAATCACTAGTTACCAAAGCTAAAGCCAAAATGATTACCGAAGAACTGTTTGGTCGTACTAATTCGCTAAATATTGTTAGCGAATTAACTGAATACGTCTCAGCTCGAAACCTAGCCGCCTATGGTGAAACTCCAGCCATTCTAAATTCTATTACTCCTAAAGATGTTGCAGACTGTATTACCAAAAATTTTACTAAAGCCAACCTGACTATCGGCTACTTCATTGGAAATAAATAATATGAAATACCAAATACAGCAATCAGAGCAGTACTCACTAGCTAGTATCACCCAAAAGCAATCTGACTTAGTAGTTGTGTATATTTCTATCGATATACATGATAGCAATACCTCTAAAGAACAAGCGTTGCAAATGATTTACGCTGACGCTTTATTATCTGGTGCTGGAAAATTAAATCGTGAACAATTCCTAGATGCTGCAAACAAACTGGGAGCTAGTATTGGGATTTCTATCGGCGAAGGTAGATTAAATATCACATTGAAGAGTCTTAAGTCAAAATTTCCTGAGTTATTGAAACTAACTGAGCTAATGTTACTAAAGCCACAATTTATAGATAAAGAGTTGGAGCGAATCAAAAAAACCACCATAAACGAGCTACATGAAGCCGCTGAAGACAGCAAGCAAATTTCTCACAATGAGTTGTTAAATATTTTTTATGGGCAGAATGACCGCAAGTACACCTACGAACCAGCCACTCTGATTCATGAAATTAAAAAGCTAAAAAAAAGTGATCTTTCTACTTTACACAAAAATTCAATTGGACAAATTTGGACTATCTCAATTGCCGCTGAAGAAAGTGTGGTTAGTAAATTTGAGTTAGCCATAAAAAATTTAAAGAAACAAATACCGACTGGTAAGGAATTGGCTAGACTACATCAGCAAAAACCACCGCAACATAAAGCTAACTTCAAAAATATACCGAGTCGAACAAATATTGATATCAACTTTGGAGCGCCAATCCCAATCACAATCCATCATCCAGATTTTTTACCATTAAACTTTGCGATGAATGTTCTGGCTAAACCGGGATTTTCAGGACGCCTAATGAGCACAGTGCGTGAAAAAGAAGGTTTAACCTACATGATTTATGGTCGAATTGAAGGCTTCGTAGCTGACGAACAAGGCTATTGGCGAATATTTACTTTCTTCTCGCCTGATAAAGCGCTGCAAGGAATAAACTCAACTGTCAGAGAGCTGACCAAACTTTATAAAAGTGGAGTAACCAAAGACGAATTCGAAAAATTTAAAGTCATCCTTAAAACTCAGCAAACTTTGTTAAATGATTCGGTTTATAAATTATTGGCCGACCTCCACGCCTATCACTGTCAAAATTTTACCCTAGATGAAATCAAGGTATTTAAAAGCAAGATTGATACCATAACTATCGCAGAGGTTAATTCAGCGATAAAAGCTTATCTTGACCCCCAAACCTTCAGCCTTAGTTGTGCTGGACCAATCACAAAGGTAAAGCGGGATATTGAAAAGCTAATTAAGCAATAAGCTTTTCAACAAAACCTGATTTTTGCCTTAAAATAACTGTTATACTTCTAAAATAAATATATGTGGGACTTTTTACTGAATACACTTAAACATCCAAGTGATTATCTGGGTATTTTAAAAACCAACACTTTGGTTTTTTCACATCGAATTGACGAGGGAAATGGTTATTATTCTTTTATTTTTAAACCCACCAAACCTTTAACTTGGAAAGCGGGGGAGCATGGTGTATTTACCATGCCCGATAAAGTAATTAATGGTAAAGCCTGGCGAGCCTTTTCAATCGCATCATCAGCCACCGAAAATGAAATTAAAATTGGCACTAACATTCCAGTCGAAGTCAGTGACTTTAAGGCTAAGCTAATGGCTCTTACAGCTGGAGATAAAATTAAAATGCACGGACCGTTTGGAGAATTTCATCTTCATAACAAAACGCAGCAAGTGGTGGGAATCGCTGGAGGCATCGGGATAACTCCTTTTAGAGCCTTAATGCATGAAATCGCTAATAACCAAATACCTGGAGTCAATCTGCATTTAATTTTCGCTGGTCGAGATAATTATTTTACCTACGAAGCAGAAATCAAAAGTTTTTCTGAACATCCAAACATCTCGACGGTGTTTATTAATACTCCAGACGAAGTCAACGCCAACATAGACAGCAGTGTAGCCGAATTTGGAAACAACGCTGAATATTTTGTTTCTGGTTCTCCGGGTATGATTGGCGCTGTTAAGAAGACCTTGAAAGAAAAAGGTATCAAGCAAATTTACAACGATCCTTTCAAAGGTTACTAATTATCTTGTCTGTAAAAGACGAAATTGGGGGCTAATTTTGTAAATTAAATCTACTCTGGTAAGTTTTTACAGGCTTTGCTAGTATGGGCAGTAATTATTTTAATATATATGTCAGGTAACGAAATCAGAGAAAAATACTTAGCTTTTATGGCCCAAAAAGGTCATGCGGTTATACCGTCCTCGTCATTAGTGCCTGATAATGACCCGACGACACTTTTTACTGGTAGTGGTATGCAACCAATGGTGCCTTACTTGTTGGGAGAAACTCATCCCAAGGGAGTACGAATTGCTGACTCACAAAAATGCTTTCGAGCAGACGATATCGAAGAAGTGGGGGACAATCGACATACGACTTTTTTTGAGATGCTCGGTAACTGGTCATTTGGTGATTACTTTAAGGCAGAACAAATAAACTGGATGTTTGAATTTCTAATTGATGAACTTCAATTAGATCCAACCAAACTATACATAACAGTTTTTGGTGGCGACGAAGCGAGTAATATTCCCAAAGACGAAGACGCTCCCAAATATTGGCAAGAATTATTTACCACTAAAGGTATCGATGCCAAAGTAGCCAACATTGGCAGTGAGGCTGATGGCTACCTGCGCGGCATGAAAGAGGGTGAACGGATTTTCTACTATAACGCCAAGAAAAACTGGTGGAGCCGAGCCGGTGTACCAAGTAACATGCCAATCGGGGAACCGGGTGGACCTGATTCTGAAATGTTTTATGACTTTGGTACTCCGCACGACCCAAAATGGGGAGAACACTGTCATCCCAACTGTGATTGTGGCCGCTTTTTAGAAATTGGTAACAACGTATTCATGCAATACGTTAAAGTTGCCGAGGGAGAATTCTCAGAACTAAAAAATAAAAATATCGACTTTGGTGGGGGACTAGAACGCTTGGCCGCCGCTAAAAATAATAATCCTGATGTTTTTAAAACTGACCTACTTTGGAACATAATTGAACAAGTGGAGATTTTGTCAGGTAAGAAATATGAAGACAATCTAGAGGCATTTAGAGTGATTGCAGACCATGTGAGAGGGGCAGTCTTCATGATTGGTGATGGAATCATCCCTAGCAACTCCGAACAAGGTTATTTTGTCCGTCGTCTAATCAGACGCGCTGTTCGTTATGCCGATGTCGTTGGTGTACCAGCGGGAAAACTTTCAGATTTATCGCTCTGTGTTACAGCCAAGTACCAAGTAGCCTATCCAAAACTTTTTACTGAACAAAAACTGATTTCAGAAACCATCGCTCAGGAAGAAGAGCAATTCAGAAAAACTTTAGATAATGGACTCAAGCAATTTAATAAAATTTCCCTGCAACTACACGTCGAGACAAAAGTCGTGGATGGGGAGAAGGTGATTGATAAAAGTAAGCCACCAGTGGGAATCAAAGCGATTAGTGCTCAAAATGCTTTTGATTTATTTACTACTTTCGGCTTTCCGATTGAACTAACCGAGGAAATAGCCAAGGAAAAAGGTTTAGTGGTAGACACTAAAGGTTTTGCCGAACTAATGAAAGAACATAAGGATAAATCTCGCGCCGGAGCAGAACAAAAATTTAAAGGGGGCTTAGCGGATAATTCTGATCAGGTTGTGCAATACCACACGACTACTCACTTAATGTTGGCTGCACTAAGACACTTTTTAGGTACCCATATTCATCAAGCTGGCTCAAACATCACTGGCGAAAGATTACGTTTTGACTTTACTCATCCAGAAAAAATCGAGCGTGAGACCTTAGACAAAATTGAAACCTGGGTTAATGACGCTATCAAAACTGGTGGTGAAGTTACTATCGAAATGATGTCAAAAACTGAGGCTGAGGCCGACCCGACTGTAGAAGGTAGTTTTTGGGATAGATATCCTGATGAAGTTAAAGTCTACACAATAAAAGGCAATGACGGCACAATCTTCTCAAGAGAATTATGTGGTGGACCACACGTGGTAAAACTGGCAGACATAAAAGGCGTATTCAAAATTACGAAAGAAGAATCTTCCTCTGCGGGAGTAAGAAGAATTAAAGGCGTACTCGAAGTTTAGATATCCACGTTTTAAATTGAGCATTTAGAGCCAATGCTTAGGGTGAACCTGTTATAATATTTAAATGTCATTTCTAGGTCTTAAATCTGAATCCGAAAGATTCGGAGTAATTATAGATATTGGTTCTGGAAGTGTTCTAATGTCTATTGTCCATTCTGTAGACTCACTAAAACATCCAAATATCGTTTGGTCTCATCGTGAGAATGCCCCCCTAAAAAACATTGATTCCATTGACCAAAGTACAAAATCCGTCATAACCGCTTTATTTAATGCGGCAATGATTTTAGATTCAGAGGGGAGAAAGGCGCTCCATGAATATAAACCCGGTGCGAAAATATCTAGTATTCAATGTGGTATTTCCGCTCCTTGGTCTTACACAGTAACCAAAACTATTAATTACGTACAAGATGAACCATTCATAATAACATCCGAATTAATTTCAGATTTAACTGACGCTGTTCAGGATAAAATTAGCGCTGATTTAAATGAAGATAAAATTTTAAGCAAGCTCGGTTTAGAAATTGTTTTGCGTTCAACTATGCACGTACTATCAAATGGTTATCGAGTTCTTAAACCGCAAGGACAGAAGAGCAAAGAATTAAACATTGCCCACGCCAACGTAGTCGTACAAAAGAAATTAGTTGACGCGATAGAGGAAATGCACGACAAAATTTTTGCTCACACGGAAATTAAAAAATCATCCTTCATAATAATCCTCTATAGCGTAGTAAAAGACTTACTACCACAAACCTTTGACTCCTGTTTAGTTGATATTACTTATGAAGCGACTGAAATCGGCATCATCAGAAACGGTGTAATGTCATATTGTACCCATATTCCATTTGGTTCATTTTCTCTAGCTCGAGAAATATCGGCCATAACTAGCGTTCCGTTACACGAAGCTTTGGGTTATCTCCATACCGAAAAACCCTATTCATTCATGGAAAGTCTAGCTTCAAATCAAAAAGAAGATGTTGAAAAAGTTTTTGACGCCTATATTGAAAAAGTCTCAGAACTTTTCCTCCAAACCGGAGATAGTCTTACTATTCCAAAACACATTTCACTACACGCTGACTTATACAGCGAAACTCTGTTTACTGACTTAATAGAGAAAGCCGCTAAGCGCTGCACTCACACTCAACCAATAATTACCGCTATTTCAAAAGAGTTAATCAAACAGACCTACGAAACCACTACTGAAGCTACGGCTGAGACTATTCCGATTGACACAGCATTATTGGTGTCCGCTCAGTTTTTCCACAAACAACAGAAATTTATAAATTACGATTACTTATAAGCAGCTATACTGTACAATAATACTTATGACACAAAAATGGAATTTACAAGACATTCGGCCCGCTCAACCTAGAAAGCGACGACCCGAAATGACCACTACGGTTCTCGGTTCTGATACAAGTGAATCAGTCCCAGTGATGACTAATCGTGAGGAAATACCAAATATCGTAATTACTAACGGTACCGAAAAAGGCACTAATCGAGTTTTAGTGTCTATTATTTTGTTTGTAGTAATAGTTGGTGGAGCCGTCGGACTCAGTGCGGTAATGGGTAAAACTGAATTAACAATTTATCCTGAACATAGAGAACCCAATATAAATGCTGAATTTACAGCTTACCCTGACAAGCGCGAAGGCTCACTCAGTTACGAAATTCTCACCCTTGAAGCCGTTAGTGAAAGCCAAGTTAAAGCTTCTGGTCAAGTTCAAGTGGAAGAACTGGCAACGGGCATGATTGAGATTATAAAAACCACTCCTGGCGCTGAACGTCTAATTAAAAACACTCGCTTCCGTACTCCCGACGGCTTAGTTTTTCGAATTAAAGAGTCAGTGGTTGTTCCTGGCTCAGTCAAAGATAGTTCTGGGGCATCTGTGCCTGGAACCATTCAAGCTGAAGTCTTCGCTGATGATGTTGGTGAACGATACAACCTTGAAGCCGGTAAAACCTTTGATGTACCAGGTTTTAAAGAAAGTAAACTAGATGATTTGTACGCTGCTATCACTGCTCGTAACTCCCAAGCCTTTACCGGTGGATTTAGTGGAGCACAATTCCAAATCAATGATGATGAGTTAAGTACCGCCAGACAAGCCTTACAAATTCAATTGCGAAACACTTTATTAGCTCGCATTGCCAATGAAAAGCCAGCTGACTTTATTGCTTTCCCTGATGCAGTTGCTATCACTTACAATCAGTTGCCAGCAGTAGAATATGGTCAGGATTTAGTTACTATAAAAGAGCAAGCAATTTTACAAATCCCATTATTTAAAGCGACTGAGCTAGGTTCATTCTTAGCTAAAGAAGCAGTGGCCACTTATAGTGGTGGGGAAGTTAGAATTGACGACCCGTCAGTTATTAAATTTAAATACTCATCTGCTACCACTAGTTCTAGCGTTATCGCCAACGAACCAGCTTTGAGCTTTAACCTAAGCGGTAAGCCACTGCTAATCTGGGGATACGATATAAAATCGCTAACCAAAGACCTAGCTGGATTACCAAAAACATCTATAAACAACGCTGTCACAGCTTATCCGGGAATCGACGCCGCCAAGGTTCACATTACACCGTTTTGGAAAAGAAACTTCCCAGCCAACTCGGAAGAAATCATAGTTATTGAAGAATTGAAAGAAATTGAGTAAAATATCCACAACCAACCTCTTTCCTAAGTTGACTCTTTTTGTTATTTTTGTTAGACTCACCCTCGTTTAATGGAGCAAGAGATATCAGCGATAAAAGACGACTTAGTATATGGTGTAGTAGAGGAATCTCTACCTAATGCCATGTTTCGTGTGATTTTAGAAGAATCAAATGAAACAGTATTGGCGTACTTAGCAGGACGCATGCGAAAATTTCGTATTCGCGTTCTAGTCGGCGATAAAGTAGGCATGGTATTAGATCCATACGGAGGAAAAGCAAGAATCACTAAGCGTCTCTAATCAAGTATTTATGAAAGTAAGATCATCAGTTAAAAAAATGAGCCCAGACGACAAAATCGTTAAACGACGAGGAGTTGTTTTTGTTATTAACAAAAAGAAGCCACGACATAAGCAAAGACAAGGTTAAAAAATTATATGAGAATTTCTGGTATTACAATCCCTGACAACAAGCAATTAGCTTACGCACTGACAGCAGTGTACGGAATTGGCTTGTCTCGCTCAAAAGACATCCTTAAGGGACTTTCAATCGATGTCACCAAGAAGCCGACTGATCTTACAACTGATGAAGAAAACTCTATCCGTGAAAAAATTGAAGCTTTTGCCATCGAAGGAGAACTAAAGCGACAAGTTTCAGGAAACATTAAGAGACTTAAGGATATTGGCTCATATCGTGGCTCTCGTCACGCTAAACGACTACCAGCTCGTGGTCAAAGAACTAAAACTAACTCTCGCACTCTAAAGGGAGCTAAGAAGACTATGGGAAGTGGACGACGTAAGCTAGAAAAGACTTAAAAATTATTAATATTTCATTAACGTACGACATATGGGTAAGAAACGTATCATGAAGAAGAGTGGGGGTTCAGATGTAGCAGGTACATCACGAGCGCTCAATCGAATTCCAAAAAGAAAATTAGCATCTGGAAAACTAAACATTCTAGCGACTTTTAATAATACTCTTTTAACACTTTGTGACTCTAAGGGTAACGCTGTTATGGCGGCTTCAAGTGGAGCTCTTGGTTTCAAGGGCTCACGCAAAAGTACACCTTTTGCGGCTGCTAAAGTGGGAGAAATTATTGGAGAAAAAGCTCAGCAGATGGGAATGAAGGACGCTGAAGTAGTAATTCGAGGTGTCGGTGCCGGTCGAGAATCTGCACTACGCGCTTTTGCCGGAAAGGGTATTAACGTAACGAAAATCTCTGACAAGACTCCAATTCCTTTTAATGGACCAAAGGCCCCTAAGGCACGTAGAATATAGCTTTATCATATGAAAATAGGACCAAAATTTAAAATTGCAAAAAGACTTGGCGCCCCAATCTTTGAAAAGACTCAAGGCCCAAAGTTTGAACTTTCTGTTGCTAGAACGGCTAATAACCGCAGTTCAAAACGTCCTGGACAAGCCAGTGATTACAAGCGCCAACTAATTGAAAAGCAAAAGATGCGTTTCACTTATGGTATTTCTGAAAGACAACTTCGTCGTTACATCGATGAAGCGATGGAAAAAAGTAACCAACCAGTGGCTTTAGTAATGAATCGTCTAGAATCTAGACTAGATAACGTAGTTTATCGAATGGGTCTAGCTAAGACACGTCGTCTAGCTCGTCAAATCTCTTCACATGGTCACATCTGTGTTAATGGAAAGAAGATGACTATTCCATCTCACCAAGTAAAAGCTGGAGATATTATTTCAATCCGAGAAGGTAGTCGCCAAACTGGACTTTTCATTGATTTAGGTGAAAAGCATGAAATTGCTGCTTTACCAGCTTGGGTAACTTTTGATGTAAAGAAGATGGAAGGAACAGTTAAGGAATCTCCAATTTATAATCCAGGAGAAACTTTATTCGACCCAGAACAGGTAATGGAATACTACAGTCGATAGTATTAGAGGTTTACTAAACTAATTAGACAAAAAAATTATGTTGGAAACAAATGTCACTTTACCTTCAAAGCCACGAGTTGTGTCAGAAGAGAACAATCGAGGAGTATTTGAAATTGACGGCCTCTATCCTGGTTATGGTCACACTTTAGGTAACTCTCTACGGAGAATCATCCTTTCGTCTCTACCCGGGGCTGCTATCACACAAGTTAAAATTGACGGAGCTGAGCATGAATTTGCTACTCTAGAAGGAGTTAAGGAAGATGTTATCACTATCCTCCTAAATTTAAGAAAAGTTCGCTTACAATTACACGGTGATGAACCAATGACGGTAATTCTAAAGAAAAGCGGTATTGGTCCAGTTACAGCCGCTGATATCGAAGCTCCATCTCAAGTTGAAATCCTAAATGGCGATCAACACATTGCTGAAATCACTAACAAGAGCACTAAGCTAAACATTGAGATTACAGTTGAGAAGGGACTTGGTTACATTCCTCGAGAAGTTCATCAAAAGGATAAAGTGGAAATTGGTACGATTGCACTAGATGCAGTATTTACACCAATTCGACGAGCTAACTACGAAGTAGAGAACATGCGCGTTGGAGACCGAACTGATTACAATCGTCTACGAATCATGATTGAAACTGACGGTACTTACACTGCTGGTGAAGCGCTTGAAAAGGCTATCGAAACAATGATTCACCAACTAAAAGCGATCATTGGTTTCCAAGAATCACACTCTGAAGAAAAGGCTCCAGTGGCTCCAGCTGCCGAAGCCGAACCAACTCAAGTTGATCAAGAAGTATTAAAAACTCGAATCGAAACTCTCAGTCTAACTAGCCGAACTCTTCAAGCTCTTGAGGAAGCCAGCATTAGAACTATCGGAGGGCTTGTGCGAAAGAGAAAAGATGATATTCTAGCGCTCGATGGTATTGGACCAAAGGGACTAGAAGAAATCGAGACCCTATTGAATAAAATGAATTTAAAGTTAGAAGAATAGATTTATGAGACACGCAAACAACAAACGAACACTCGGTAGAACACGAAGTCAACGAACCGCCTTGATGCGTGGTTTAGCTGTGTCTCTAATTCGAGATGGCCAAATCAAAACTACTTTAGCTAAAGCTAAGGAATTACAACCTGGAATCGAAAAATTAGTTACTCACGCAAAAAACGATACTGTTTCAGCTCGAAGACTAGTGGCTTCTAGACTAGGTGAACCACAAGACCTAACTATTAAAAAACTTTTTGTAGAAATTGCACCAAAGTTTAAAGAGCGAGCTGGTGGTTACACTAGAGTAATTAAACTTGGAATGACTTCCCCTGGTCGAGAGGAAGCAATAATAGCTTTTGTTGAATAATATTTATATGACTACAGAAACTACAAAAACTTATACAATTGATGCCGCTGGAAAGCGCCTAGGTATCGTAGCTTCAGAAGCTGCTAAATTGTTGATGGGAAAAAACGACCCAAGTTTTGCAAAGCATATTATTGCTGATGTTAACGTTGTGATTGAAAACGCTAGTAAGCTAGATGTGCCAGATAAGAAGAACGGTGATATCTACCAAAGCTTTTCTGGCTTCCCAGGTGGAAGAAAGGAGGAAACTCTTTCTCATTTAGCCAAGAGACGAGGCTTCAACGAAGTGCTGCGCCGAACTATTGGTGGTATGTTACCAAACAACAAGCATAAGAAGCCTTTGCTACTTAAATTAACAATTACTGAATAATCATTATGGCTGCTACAAAATCAACATACGTAGAAGGAATTGGTCGTCGCAAGACAGCCTCAGCTCGAGTGCGCCTAACAATTGCTTCAAAGACAGAAATCACTGTTAATGACAAGCCATTAACTGATTACTTCACAAACCTTTCTCACCAAGTCGATGTTCAATCTGTACTAGGAACAAAGGACGCTGGTATCGAGAACTACACTATTACTGCTAAAGTAATTGGTGGTGGTATTTCATCACAAGCTGAAGCTATCCGTCTTGGTATTGCTCGCGCTCTAGTAAAAGAAAAGGCTGACCGTCGTGGCGCACTTAAAGCCGAAGGCTATCTAATGCGTGACCCACGTTCAGTTGAACGAAAGAAACCAGGTCTACGAAAAGCTCGTAAGCGAGC
>CAZWXM010000020.1:0-9764 GCA_964637855.1 uncultured Candidatus Saccharibacteria bacterium
CGCGACATAATTACTTGCGAGTATAGCGCGTTTTGAGCTGAAAATAAAGGTGTTTGTGAGCAGATGGTAAAAGACAACTGTAACTCAACACCGCCTGGTCTCACTCGAAAATTACTACCAACGACCAGAAAACTAAAACGGGAGGAAAATAAGCTAGCTTATTTTCCTCCCGTTTTATATCGGAGCCATCTGTATATCCATACAGATGCACTGCACTCGGTCATGAAATTAAATAAATTTAATTTCGAGACTCTCGTTTGAGCCATCTGTCGGGTTCGAACCGACGACCTACGGTTTACAAAACCGTTGCTCTACCAACTGAGCTAAGATGGCAATCTTAATCTTCTTATTCTCCACTTATATTGAGTAGAGTTGTTTTGTAAATGTTTACAAACCGTGAAAATGTTCCCCGAACTTTTTCACCTCTCCCAATGAGCTAAGATGGCGACTTCTAAAACTTTCCTTCTTCTGCGCCATGCATACTATCAGAAAAGAAATATTTTTTCCAGTTTATTAACAAGCGTTAATTAATACTTACCTTCTAACTCCTTTTGGCTAAGTTTTTTCTTTTGCGCTGGTGTTAAAGTAGTGTCTTCTTTATGGTCAGCCATATGGTGTAAATGATTCTTTTCCCCTAATTGCTTCTTCTCTATTCTCAATTGTTTAGCCTTCTGACGATTATTTTCAAAGATATTTTCGAAATAAGTATAAAAAGTAACAATTATTTTAAGCACTGCCTTTAGTAAGGAATGTAGACTGTAATACCAATTTAACTGAAGAACGTACTTTACAAAATGATCATAACTTTCATTCCTCCATTTTCCACACTTATCAACTTTATTATCTAGCCACAACCTTAAACCTTTAGCAAAAAAACGCTGCTTGCGGCTGCGTTCTTTGTTTATCAAAGCTAGAAGCAAGATTAGTACAAAAATACTTATCGTAAAAGCAGTAGCTGCGATAGTCATCATTTAGATTTATTTTACTGAAACCCGAGAAATTTGTACAATTGAGATATTCTCACCAAATTTTTGAATAGCTCCTTTAACCATTTCACTAATTGTCATTTCTGGATTTTTAACAAAATCTTGCTCCATTAGAATTTGATCTTTGAAGTAAGAAGCTAATTTACCTTCCATAATCTTTTCTTTCATTTCTTCTGGCTTCCCTTCTAGTTCACCTGCAAATACTTCTTTAGCCTTCAGAATAGCTTCAGCTGGTAGTTCTTCCTTATTAATATAAGTTGGATTGATAGCTGCTACATGCATAGCAATATCTTTAGCTAAAGCCACGAATTCTTCATTCTTAGATACGAAGTCAGTTTCACAAGCCAACATAACCATCGCTCCAACTTCATTTGTATTGTGTAAGTAAGTCCCTACCGCACCAGCGCCAAATTCACGATCTGACTTTTTATCAGCCGCTTCACTGCGCTTCTTTTTCAGAATAATAACCGCCTTATCCATATCTCCAGCCGCTTCTTCCAAAGCCTTCTTGCATTGCATAACTGAGATTCCGGTCTTGTCTCGTAATTCTTTAATTTGTGCTGATGTAATTTCCATAGAAAATTTTTACTAATGAACTAGATAATATAATTTCTTCCTTAATAAGCAACCCTGCTTAACTAAGCAGATCGTCTTTGTGAAGTTGTTTTTGGTCTACTTTCAGCCACCTTTGGTACATAAGCTGACTTACCTTCTTCATAAGCCGCTACCAATTCATTCAAGACTAATGACACACTAGTCTGTAGAGAATCATTTGCTACTACTGGATACTTAACTTCTGAAATATCACAGTCAGAACTCATAATAGCGATAATTGGAATATTTTTTTCTTTAGCTTCAGTCACGGCAATTGAGTCATGACGTGGATCAACAATCACCATAAAGTCTGGCATTTTTGTCATAGTTGAAACCCCTTTGAAATTGAAACTTAGTTTATCTACTTCTCGGCCGATAACTCCCCGTTCCTTTTTAGTGTACTTTCGTTCTAGTTCACCTGACTCTCTTTCGTTATTTAGAGCTTCAAAACGGTTAATCCGCTTTTTCATTTCTGAGAAGTTAGTAAGCATTCCCCCAATCCAACGATTAGTTACATAGGGTACAGAAATTCTTTCTGCAATTTCCTTAACAATCTTAGAAGACTCATCCTTAGTACTAACTAGCAAAATAGTTTTTCCTTGTAGACCAGCTTCCTTAAGAACTTCCTTAGCAGTTTCTACTAGTTTGATAGTTTTTTCTAAATCGAAAATATCACTACCATCTTTAGTAGTAAAAAGGTAAGGAGCTACGGTTGGGTGACGTCGACGCTTTTTAAATCCGAAGTGTGAACCAGCTTGAAAAAGACGGTCGATAAGTGTTGTTGTTTCAATTTTGTTTGACATAAATAATTTTGTGGGTGATCCATGTGAGGTTATTACTCCAGAATGTAGGTTAATTAATAAAACATTCCTAGGTAACACAACCGAGTACGATGACTCAGTCTGGATCTTAACTAAAAAAGTGCGTAAGCACTATAGCTGCGAGATAGTACCACAGCCATTATATGAGTGCAATAGCTCATAACTAGGCCCCTGCTCTGTAATAACCTATTTTGAGCGTCCGCGAGGATTGAGTGCTTATCTTAAACGGAAAACATCGGAGCGTGTGAAAAATAGGTTATTACGGAGCAGATTTAACTAGTCCAGCAATTTACTCATTAATCTTCGTCTTCTTCAGTTGATGCCCCGGTTACTTCTCCCCCAGCTGCCACTGTTTGCAAGGCTTCAACGATTGTAGCCAAGCCTAATCCGGCTAAAGTTGCTTCAATCGTATGCCAGGACTGCTTGATACGATGGTCAGTAATCCGATTTTGCGGGAAATTATAGGTTCTAATTTTCTCTGAACGATCACCGGTTCCAATCTGATTTTTCCTAGTTTCAGCGTGTTTTCTAAATTCTTCTTCTTCATGAGCCATTTCTAGCTTAGCAATCAAGGCCGCCATCGCTTTTTCTCGGTTTTTCAACTGGGATCTTTCACTTTCACAACGCACATCTACCCCAGTCGGTCGGTGAATCAATCTAACCGCCGTTTCAACCTTATTAACATTTTGTCCGCCGGCTCCACCCGCACGTGAAAATTCCATATCAATATCGCTAGGATTAATCTGAATGGTCGGCTTTTTACGCATTGGTAAAATAGCAATCGAAGCCGTTGAAGTGTGAATTCTGCCTTGCTTTTCAGTGGCTGGTACTCTTTGCACTCGATGCACCCCTGTCTCATACTTTAGGTGGTCATAAACATCTTTACCTAAAATTTCAAAAGTGGCTTCCTTGTAACCACCAGCTTCAGTGGCTGAAGCGGCTACTTTAGTCACTGCCCATTTATTAATCTCGGCGTACCTTACATACATGCTAGCCAACTCAGCCGCAAATAATGAAGCTTCATCTCCCCCCGCTCCCGCTCTAACCTCCAGAATAACTCCGTAAGGTTTAATTTCCTCTTCTCTACTAGCTTCAATGATTTTTTCCATATCTCCATAAAGAGACTGCAATTGTAGAGTCACCATTTCAATTTCTTCCTTGGCCATTTCTGCCATCTCAGCATCGCTATTAGCCAATTCTTGAGATTCTTCTAATTGTCTCAGTAGCACATCAAACTGACTCGCCAAAAACTGAGTTTTGTGATTTTCGCGAAAAGTTTGTAATGTGTCTGAATTAAATTCCATAGTCTTTATATTTTACATTAAAAAAGCAGCGTTTCAGATATATAATCCGCGACGCTGCTTTTAAAATAGCTAAGCCTTTTTCTTACCACCAGCTTTTTGAACTCGAGCCTTGAATCTTTCCACTCGTCCTGCTGTGTCCATGATTTTCTCTTGTCCAGTATAGAAAGGATGAGAAGCACTAGTAACATCAACGCCTTTTAGCGGATATTCTTTACCATCAGTCCATTTATCAGTCGCATCTGTTTCTACAGTTGAACCAATCAATAAACGTTCTCCACTTGAGTTATCGTGGAAGATAACCATGCGGTAGTTTTCTGGGTGAATTTTAGCTTTCATATATATACAAATACTTCGGCGTACCAATAAGGAATATAATAAAGCGGTACACCTACTTCTTGTGTCGCAAACTATAGCAGATGAATAATTTTTAGCAACCTTTTAAAGTAGTAACTTTTTCCGCCATGACTTATTTATCACACACTCCGACGTACCCATATTTATGTAAGCACTTAATCCTCGCGGATGCTCAAAATAAGTTATTGTGGAATGGAGTAAATTTATTGACTTATAACATTGATTTCGTTAGCCAAACGAGCTTTTCGATTCATAACCTGGTCTCCGTAAAAAGCATTAGCTGGATTAGTAGCTCCACCCCAACCAGCGTAATAGCGTAAAGCCGCTAAACGATCGCCTGAGTAAGTTCCGCTGGCACCATTGTCTCGCATCAATAAAGCCGTCGCTATAAAAGCGTCCTGATTATTAAAGGGATTTGAAGGACCAGCTCCCCCGTTAATTCGTCTTATAGCATCTGCTGATTGATCATATACCCAGCCACTGCCATTATTTACCAAACCGCCATAAATCGCCCAAGTAGAAGGAATAAACTGTGAAGGACCCATCGCCCCACCCCAACCAACTCGGCTACCATTTTGAATAATTGGACATGACACAGTTCGGGAATAAGGATCAAAGCCTAAAGCTTTTGCTAAAGCTAGGAAGACTGGTTCATCTCTGTCTGGATGCATAACTGCCTTTCCACTAGTACTGTCAGTAAATAAACAATTACCTAGATTGGAACCGATATTAGTTTCCTGCTCCAAAATCGCTAAAATCAAAGCCGCGTCTACACCGGTGACACTAGCTGCATATTGAGCTAGCCGCACCGCTTCTGGGAAAGCAATTCCACCACCTCCACCCAACAGGTTGAAGAGAGCATTACGAAGTTGAGCAGCAGTTCTTTGTTGTGACTCCAGTAAATTTTGGTAAGCCTTCTCTTCGCCTTTAGTAACCGTCAAAATTTTGGACTTCTCTTTTTCTTTAGCTTGAATTTCTTGTTTTTGTAACTCTTGAATACGTTTCATTTCTGCTTCAGTCTGTTGCTTATTTTCCAAGTCGTATTTTTGTTCTACAGTATCGCGACGAATACCATGTAAAACCGTCAAAGATTCATTGAGTGATTCCTTGATTGATTGAAAAGTTGCTACATCAGTAAAGAAGTCTGAGAAATTTTTCTTACTGAGCATTACCTCTACTAATGAATAATCTTCAATCAAAGCTGATTTTCTCACTAAGTCAGCCAATGACTCTTGTTGCTTCTGTAATCTTTCTGACAAAATATCCAACACTACCTCCTTCTCACCAATTTGGTCTGATAGTTGTTCGATTGCTAAAGCTCGCGCTTGGATTCCTAATTGGGTCTTTTTTATTTCACCTTCAATAATTGAAATATCACGTTCCAATGATTGACGCTCTTGTTGTTTATCTTCGACTAAAACTTGTTGACTAAGAATCTGACGCTCAACATTTTGCAGCTCCATCTCAAGCCGAGTACGTCTTTCTTGATCAGTTTCACTAAAAGCCGTCAAAGGCCCTACCAAAAACACCGTAATCAAAATACTGGTTAGCAATGTTCTTTTCATAGCCTTCATTATAGCAGAATGATTTATTGGAAAAATTTAAGTTATTCTGCTTTTTCAGTCGTTGCGTCTGGAGTATTTGGAGTGGCTGTAACTACAACTTCATCCACTTCCTCTTCATTTTGTGGACTAACTATTACTACCACATCATCCTCATGAGCATTGATTTTAACTCCCTTAGCCACCAACAAATCTTTTACTAAAATCTTACTTCCAACTTCCACCAACAAACTCAAATCTACATCTAAGTGATTTGGCAAATCTTTTGGTAAACAGGTCACTTCAATTTCGTGCATCACTTTATTTATTAAGCCAGTCTTTTCAGCTGGAGCTTCACCAGAAAAATGCAGGGTGACATGAGTAGTCATTTCCTTTCCTTTATCAACTACATAAAAATCAACGTGATTGATTTGTCCCTTGATTGGATTGAAATCAACTTCTTTTATCAAAACTTCCAAAGGATTTTTTAAACCAGTTAATTCAATAATAGTAGATTCCCCAGCTTCTTTTACTACCTTATCAAAAACTTTAGCCTCCATAGACACTGATAGTGACTCTTGATTAGCTCCATAAACTACAGCTGGTACCTCTCCATTCTTTCTTAAAGTTTCTAACTTGATTGATTTATCTCTTAATGTAATCGGTAATGTAATTGTCATAATCTATAGATTACCATATTTTGGCAGTACAATAAATAAATTAAAATCACGAGATTCCTCCCTGACTGACATATTTTGAGCATTCGCGGAGATTAAATGCTTGTAATAAATGACGTACGTCGGAGCGTGTGAAAAATATGTTAGTCAGGGAGGAGATTTAAAATTACTCACTCCTAATATAAATTGACTATAATTAAGGTGTTATACTCAATTTATATGTCACAACAATATGATTTTGTCGCTATCGGCGACATTCTAATTGACGCATTTATTCAATTAAACAAAGATCAAGCTGACGTGTCTGTCGATTTAGATACTGGCCGCAAAACCTTACACATGCCTTTCGGTGGTAAATTACCCTACGATGATGTAGTGGTGGTTCCAGCAGTTGGTAATTCACCAAACGCCGCCGTAGCCGCTAAAAGATTAGGTTTGGAGACCGCTCTAGTAACCAATATCGGACATGATAAATTTGGTAAAGAGTGTCTTGAAGCCTTAAGAAATGAAGGGATTCATACTGACTTTGTTAAAATCCATGAAGATAAAATAACCAATTATCACTACGTTTTGCGCTACGGACCAGAGCGAACCATTCTTATTAAACACGAAAAGTATCCCTATTCACTACCCGATTTCCCAGTGGCTCCAAAGTTCTTTTACTTCTCATCTGTAGGTGAACACGGTTTGCCTTATCATCACGAAATCGCTGAGTATGTAAAAAATAACGATACTAAATTGGCTTTCCAACCTGGTACATTCCAAATTAAAGTTGGACACGAAGAACTACGAGATGTTTACGAAAACACAGAAATCTTTTTCTGTAATAAAGAAGAAGCGCAAGAAATTCTAAACACGGAAGAAGGACATATTCCAACCTTAATTCGCGGCATCCGTGAATTAGGTCCAACTATTCCGGTAGTTACCGATGGACCAAATGGAGCTTATACAGTTGATGCTGATGACCAAGCTTGGCACTTACCAATGTACCCAGACCCAGCCGACCCAGTAGACAGAACTGGTGCTGGAGATTCATTCTCATCAACCTTCACTGCCGCTATTATTCTCGGTAAAGACCCCGCTGAAGCTCTAACTTGGGGACCAATCAACTCCATGAGCGTAGTTCAATACATCGGCGCTCAAGCTGGTTTACTACCACTGGAAGAATTACTTAAGTACCTAGAAAATCGACCAGCTGATTATATCGCGAGTCGAATTAACTAATCTATTAGTCTAAGCAAAAATAAAATCACCCTAAATAGGGTGATTTTATTTTTGCTTAGTTATTTTTTATTTAAACTAAACTCTTGGCTTTAGCTACGATTGACTCAATACCCATTCCATATTTTTCAATCAACTCATCTGGTTCACCAGACTGTCCAAACTCATCATCAACTCCCAGCCGAGCGATTTTGATTGGGTACACAGCTGATAAATGCTCAGCGACTGCCCCACCCAAACCACCAATTATTTGATGCTCTTCAACTGTCACCAAAGCGTCATGCTCTCGAGCAAAGGCTTCTAAGGCTTCTACATCTAGTGGTTTAATCGTTGCCATATGGAGGACTGAAGCACCCACTCCAGATTTTTGTAATTCTTCGGCCGCCATTAAAGCATTAAAAAGCAACGAGCCGGTCACTATAATTCCCACCTTTTTTTCTAAAGACTCATCTCGAGTATACATTTTTACTGCTTTACCAATTTCAAAAGGTGTTTCAGGTGTAGTGACGACTGGTGTATTACTCCGACCTAAACGGAAATAAACTGGTCCGTCAAATTTTGCGGCGGCTAGTGTCGCTTTACGAGCCTCATGAATATCAGCTGGTGCAATTACCACCATATTAGGTACCACGCGCATAATCGCAATATCTTCAATCGCTTGATGAGTAGCGCCATCTGGTCCCACTGAGATACCGGCGTGAGCGCCAACAATTTTTACGTTACTATTGTTGTAAGCAATCGTGGTTCTGATTTGCTCCCAATTTCTCCCTGGCGAAAACATAGCGTAAGAAGCTATAAAAGGAATCTTACCCATCGCAGCCATCCCAGAAGCCACTGAAGCCATATTTTGTTCCGCTACACCAATCTGGAAAAACCGCTTAGGAAAAGCTTCCTTAAAAATATCAGTTCTAGTTGATTCAGTTAAATCACACGACAAGGCTACGACTCGTTCATCGCGCTTTCCGGCTTCTAATAGACCTTCACCATAGCCATTACGGTTTGGTATTCTTTCTACAGTGTCTGGTGAAAGATTTGGTTGTAAATGATTTGCAAACATAACTATGAAATATCTTGAGCTTCAATCAATCCCGCTAAGGTCCGTAATTTTTTGAGTGCTACCTCGGCTTGTTTTTCGTGCGGTACTCTATCCTCTGGACCTTTACCCGGAGGATTACCATGCCACCTAAAATCTCTCTCGAAGACATCCACTCCCTTAGAAGCAATTGTGTGGGCGATAATCACTGAGGGCTGACTATATACCGCTTGAGCCTTACCAATGGCGTCATTTAGAGCTCGCATACTATGACCGTCTACTTCTTGCACATCAAAATTAAAGGCGGACAATTTCTCAGCTAATGGTTCTAGTGGCATAACGTCTTTCGTATAACCATCAATCTGAATACCGTTGCGGTCGATGATAACAATCAAATTATTTAATTGTTCTTTACCCGCTAACATTAAAGCTTCCCAAATTTGACCTTCGTTTAATTCCCCATCACCCGTCAGACAATAGAAAAATTTAGAGGAGTAAGGATTATCCATTCGCTCCGCCATCACCATACCAATCGCTTGTGACAAACCAGAACCGAGTGGACCAGAACTAGTCTCGATTCCGGGTAGAGCGCCTCGATGAGGATGACCCTGTAAACGACTACCAAACTTACGTAAAGTCATTAATTCTTCAACTGAAAAATACCCAGCGTGAGCTAGTGTAGCGTAGAGAACTGGACAAATATGACCATTAGATAAAATCACTCTATCCCTTTCTTCCCAGTCAGGATTTTTAGGGTCGTGTTTTAAAATTCCAAAATAGAGGAGTGTAAAAACGTCAGCCATACCAAGTGGACCAGCGGTATGTCCACTCCCCGCTTCAGACAGCATTTCAATAATACTTTGTCTGATAGTATTGGCTTTTAGCTCAAGAGCTAGAACTTCTTGTGACGTAAGGTACTGCATAATTACAACTGTAGTATAACAATATTTATAAAAGTAAAAATTGTTAGTGGTTAATAAGTTGAGCAAAACAAGTCAGAGCAAAGCTCTGGCTAGGTTTTGCTTATACAGGCACTTAGTCATGATTCGACCTCCAAGGGAGAATCTGACTGTAGTGAGCTGTAGGCATTACTGGTAATAAAAGCATTTTATATAACCAACTGTCCCAATTCCTTATAAGCGGCCTCAGGATTTGTTTGTTGAACAATCGCTGAACCAACGATAAATCTATCGGCTCCCGCCTTACGCAATTTCTCAATCGTATTTTTATTTA
>CAZWXM010000020.1:9864-13969 GCA_964637855.1 uncultured Candidatus Saccharibacteria bacterium
TCAATCGTATTTTTATTTACACTCCCATCAATCGTAATTGATTTATACGGAAATAATTTTTTGAGGGCGATGATTTTATCAATTACTGTTTCATCAAACGGCTGGCCTTGCGCCCCGACTTCTTTGATTCCCATTAGCTGAATATAATCAGCATACTCACAGTAGGTTATTAGAGTTTCTAAAGTGGTATCTCCATGTGCACTAGCTCCGACCGAGACATCTGTCCCTGCCACAAAATTTTTAAAAACTTCTAGGGGCAAGGTTTCAATATGAAAAACCACCATATCAGCTCCCGCCACAATCCACTCATTCGCCGCCTTGATTGGTTCCTCTACCATCAAATCTATCTCTAAGGTATAGCCGTCTAAAAAGCTTTTTACTGATAACGGTTCACCGATAGGTTCATAGGGCCAACAAACGGCTTGAACAAATTTACCATCCACTAAATCAAGTTGAATTTCTTTTGAAAAATTTAGCAGTTGAGAAAACTTTATTACTTCTTCCCTTGAGGTGGGAATAATAGCAGGAACAATTGGGGCGTAACTCATAAAGATTAAAGCTTAAAAATGTCGTCCAACTTTTTATTGCGGCGTTGGTATTTTTCATCTGATAATGGTTCCGCCTGTAGCCAATCCCAAATTATCTTTTTAGTAAGATTAATATCTACAAAACGCGCGCCAATAGAAATAACATTAGAATTATTATGTTGGCGCGATAAAACTGGAATCGTGGCTTCCCCACCATAAAAAACCGCTGCTCTGACCCCAGGATAGCGATTAGCCAACATGGCTTCACCCTGACCCGAACCACCAAAAATAATCGCTTTGGTTTCGAGTGGATTGGCACTAACAGCTTGCGCTGCTAAAGCAATATAGTCAGTAAAATCATCTTCGGGATTTAGCGTATAAGCTCCTTGATCTACCACCGTATAACCTTCAGCTTGTAGCCATAAAGAAACGGTTTCTTTATGTTCAAAACCAGCATGATCAGTGGCGAGATGAAGAACCATTAATTTATTTAGATTACTTAATAAGTCGAGCGGCAGCGGCTACGTGTTCCACTAAAGTTTGGGTGTAGCTAGTTTCGTTGTCGTACCAAGCCAAAACTTTTACCAAATTACCATCAACCACTTTAGTGAAGGATAAATCAGCAATCGAACCGACTCGTGAACCGATTATATCTGAAGACACAATTTGTTCATCGGTGGCCGCAAAAATACTTTTCCATTTTGGATCAGCGGCGGCTTTTACTAAAGCGGCATTTACTTCTTCAACTGATGTGTTTCTTGAAGCGATGAAAGTTACATCAACGATAGAGCCAACCGGGACCGGGACGCGCATAGCTATCCCATCAAACTTACCAGCTAATTCAGTGTGGACCAAAGTTGTAGCAATAGCCGCTCCAGTAGTCGAAGGAATTATATTAAGCGCTGCTGCTCGACCATTTCGTAAATCCTTTTTAGCTGGACCGTCAACCAAAGCCTGAGTGGCCGTGTAAGCATGAACGGTACTTAAAACCGCTTTATCAATTCCAATCGCTTCTTTTAAAATTGCGATTAATGGACTAGTCGCATTGGTAGTACAAGAAGCGTTTGAAGAAATATCACAAACCGCTAAATCCCCTTCATTAACTCCCATTAAGACTGTCGCTCCTTGAACTCCAGAATCCGCAGGATTATCGCTAACTGGTCCAGTGATAACTACCTTCTTGGCTCCAGCCACTAGATGTTTTTTAGAGCCTTCATAGGAAGTAAAGAAACCGGTTGATTCAACTACAATATCAATATTTAAATCTTTCCAGGGTAATTTTTCTGGTTCACGTTCTTGCACAAAGGCCACTTTCTTTCCATCAATTAGCAGACCTCCCTCCACTACTTCAATAGTAAAAGGGCTACGACCATAAACTGAATCGTACTTAAGTAAATAAGCTAAACTTTCTAAACTACCTAAGTCATTAATCGCCACAATCTCAAAGTCAGGGTGACCAAAAGCTGAGCGCATAAAAGTTCGCCCAATTCTACCAAAGCCATTTATTGCTACACGTACCATATTAAATATAAAATTTATTAACTGCTCTAACTATACAAGCAATCGCCCTTCCCTACATCATTCTTTATCCTCAGTTTCTCGTCGATAAAATAATAGCGCTAGTAATAAAATTAAAATAATAATTAACCAAAAGAGTAAGCAACCAGCATACTTATAAATTAAATCTGGAAAGATGGGAGTTGGTTCAACTACTGTCCCTTGGTCAGTTGTAATAAAAATAATTGGCGTTTGGTAAGTTCCTAAAATAAACGCTTCATAATCATATATCTGAACTACCAAGTTGGACTTTCCAATCACACCCAATGGCGAGATAGTGGTTTCATAAGCCGTAAAATCTTTATTGATTTTTAGCAGGTATGAATAAGCTTCGCGGTTATTAGTTGGGTCAATGATTGAAACAATGATTGATTTTAAATTTTTTGTAATAACACTACTTGGAATGGAGATAATAATATCTTTATTACTGTCTAACTTAATATTAGTATCGAACAGCGAATGAACTTCATCTCCCTGCCTAACCAAAATATCACTCGGATTAGGCATTTTCATATCGGGAGTCACCCGGTCTTGATTTATAGTTGATGTGGCTTCAGGCGCAAAGACGGGTATATCAACTATCGATTCACTCCCCTCATAAACCTCTTCTGAATTAGTGTTATCTTCAAATAAAGCATAAACGATAGCGACCGCCCCCGAAGAAACATTGCCGAATTTATCATAAACAAAAGCCGTGTAATAAACTGGTGAATATTGTTTTAAGATATTTATATCAATCACCGCTGTACCTAAGCCTTGATAAATTACCGCACCATCATTAGGACTTTGCGGCCAGCCTAAATGACTTCTAACAATTCTGACCTGACTAATGTCAGTTCCGGTTGGTAACTGCCAACTTAAATTAGCATCGGTTCCACTTCGAACAGCGGTAAACCGATTGACGTTGGCCGGTGATAAATTAACTGCTGGCGTCAAGGTGGTAAAACTCCCAGTTCTAACCACTGATTCAAAACCGCTCTCGGCGTACCCTACTATTTCGTAATAATACTTAGTCCCCGGCTCTAAGTCAGTTAAGTTAATCTGATGATTACGAGCATAAGCATTGGTTACAATATAGCCCATTTCGTAAGAATCAGTTCGGCCCCACCGTAACTCAAATCGACTCGGTCTTTTAGTGGTCAACCATATACTCGTAGTTGAATAGCCAAGTTCTAAATGTAAGTCTGTAATAATCACTCGCGCTGCTGTGCTCTCGGTCGCTGAATTATCACTTGTAGTAGCCACTGGTGGCACCACTGGTACATCTGGAGTGGTAGTGGCTAGACTATTGGATGAAGAAGAATAATTGTACGAAGCATCAAATGCCCGCACCTGATAACTATAAGTAGTCGAAGCGGTTAAACCAGTATCAGAATAAGTCAGCAAAGTAGTGGTCGCGATATCGACACTGTCACGCGACAGCACATATCCAGCCACTGAAAAATTATCAGTCGCCGCTGTCCAAGCAATATCAATTTGGTTACTAGTGATAGGTACTACAGAAGACAAAGTTGGTGTCGTCGGCGCTTCAGTATCTTCACCAGCAAAAATCCGAATATTGAAACTAGCGGAATCAACTTGAGCTAAAGCCGTTTGTCCAAAGACTGATAATAATAAAAAAAATACAAGTAGTTGCTTCATCTAAATCATTATAACGGTAAAGCCGTCACGGTAGTGGTCGCAGTATACACCCCGGCCACGACACCAGAATTACCGCCCAATCCCACTCTAAAATTAACAGTGGTGGTGGCTCCAGAGGGATGATTAGCTCCAACTCCTTCCGAAATAACGCGCGACGAAGTGGCTAACCCATCCCAACAAGCAAGCGCTGTATCTGTTGAACCAGTATTACAATTTCCACCATCATCTAAGAATTCCTGCACAATATCTACTCCTTCTGGTGTAAAGCCAAATAAAGCGTCGGTGGTTCCAATTGTAAACGTAAAGTCAGACGTGCTAGTCGCACTATAATCTGCAATCGAGTTAGCTCCACTTTGCATCGCTGGATTATTTTCGGCGGC
>CAZWXM010000021.1:0-12391 GCA_964637855.1 uncultured Candidatus Saccharibacteria bacterium
TTGTAACGGAAGGACAAAGACTTAGTCTCCAAAGTCATAAACATCGCAGTGAGCACTGGGTGGTAGTTGAAGGAGTTGCTACTATTCAAATTCGCAGACCAGAAGATCCAAGCCATATTGGCCACCAATTACTCTACCCAAATCAAAGTTGTTATATTCCTCAAGGTTATATCCATAGACTTTCTAATAACGGCACGTCTCCTTTAGTATTGATTGAGGTGCAAACGGGTAGCTATACCGGTGAAGATGATATCATTCGCTACGAAGATGATTATGCTCGCGAAGTGATTGAGCTAAAATCAAAAACTTTACAAAAATAAATTATGCATCTATTTTTTGATTTAGATAATACAACTACTCGTAGTCGCTCTAAAATTTCACCGACCCTAAAAGCAATTTTAAGTAAGGCCGAGCACGACATTATTATTGTTTCTGGTGCTACCTGCACCCAAATTGCTTGGCAAGTTGATGGTGTAAATTGTTATAAATTAGGCCAAAACGGAAACCATGCGACTAAGCCTGACGATAGTATTCTTTGGGAAGAGCGTTTGAGTCAAACTGACAAAGACACCATCAATAATCATATTGCTTCCATAGAACGAACCTGGCCGGTAAGTGATGTGACAGATTTAGTTCAAGACCGAGGTTGCCAGATTAGCTACAGCTTACTTGGTCACAATGAGGTCCTAGAAAAAAAGGAGGCCTTTGATCCCCATAGTGACATAAGAAAAGATATTTTAATTAGATTCCCTTTTAACTCTGAAACCATTGACGTTAAGATTGGCGGTACCACTTGCTTAGACTATACCGCCAAAGGTAAACATAAGGGATTTTATGTTAATCGTTTAATACAAGAATTAGGCTGGAATAAAGATGAGTGTATTTATTTTGGTGACATGCTTTTTCCAGGCGGAAATGATGAGAGCGTTATCGGAGTGATAAAAACTCAGCCGGTAGAAAATCCTGAGGATACCCAAACTCAACTTGAAAAAATTGGAGTTAAATAAAATAAAAGCCAAGTAATTAATTACTTGGCTTTTATTTTATTTAACGATTGAAATATAAGTCAACCGCATAATTTGTCCACCACTGACCAGCCGAAGGTCCCCCATTACAACTTCCATCTGACTCACCCGGGAACTTAATCCAAAGTATAGCGTCTAGATTTCCTCTACTTCCATTAGTTAAAGTTGGTGATTCTCCTAAAGCCCGGCCTGATGGATTACACCACTCTCTAGTCGGAGCAACCGAGTTACCACTACGACTAGAGTCAATAACAAATTTTTTACCACCCAAAATATTACTGATTAAATTTCCGTAAGTAATATTATCTTCAGTCGAAACATAATTAGACACATTAAGCGCAAATCCTCTGGCTTTTTCTACTCCCGCTAATTTAAGCCGATTTGACATCTCATTAATGTCTACCCAGTATGGATGTCCAGCATCAAGATAAACCATCACATTATCTCCGGAGGCAGTTAATTTATCGACAGCGTACTTAAGCATTTCAATTCTGCCAGCTCTATCTTCCTCCTTAAGACAATTCAGCATCGCTAAAGCATCCGGCTCAATAATTAAGATCGCTTCAGCCTGATTTAAATTCTTTGCAATTCTATCAATCCAAACTTTGTAGCCATTAATTGAAGCGGTTCCGCCTGAAGAATGTGAACCACAGTCTCGATTAGGAATGTTATACAGCACAAAAGCTGGAACTTGATTTTGTGACTCTGCTTGTACCAACACAGACTTAATATATTCATCACTATCATAACCATCACCATTTAGCCAAATTGAATTTGGTTGGCTTAAAATATATTTTAGCGCTTCAACTGCCCTAGCATCACTTGTGGCGGCTAAAGCATTTTCTACAGCTGGTTTACTAGGTTTATATAAGCGACTACTGACTAAGTAATTAGTGCTTGCATTTACTGGTGGCTTTACCACTGGTACAACCTCAGTTGGTTTCGGTACCGTCACTATTGGTTTAGCTGGAATAACCGGAGCCACTGGTGTCGCTGATTTAATTATTGTCTCTCCAGTTTTCTTTACCTCAATTTCCGAATTTCCTGGTTCACCAGTCCAAGTCATGACAAAACTCTGACTAGCCAACTCCTTGGCACTGTCCTTATCAGCAATCATAAAGTTTATTTTGTATGGCCCCTTTCCTAACCAGCGCCAACCAAAGACATTTATACTGGCAGTAAAAGTATTTTCACCCTCCTTTTTAAACAAAAGATTTTTATGCCCACCCTCAGTATTCCAAAAGGCAATAATTTTATCGCTATTATATCCGCTAGTGTGGTAAATAAATTTTTGATTACTTTCAACAGCTGACTTTACCCACTCAATTCTAAATTCATTATTTATACTAGTTGGCTTGTTTACAGCTACTGATTCAACTTTAGGTGCAACCGCATTAGAAACTGAGGCGGTATTATTTTCAGCTAAATTAGCTACGATAGTATTTTCTGGTTCAATATTTTCTAAAGGTAAAGGGTTAACCAATTCTTCATTACCAGAATAAACAAAAACTGAAGTTTTATTTAATTCTAAACCATCTAAAGTTTTTACTGTGAAAGATAATTTGTATTTATTATCCTTTCTCCAATCCCAGTTGGCAACGTTAACTTCTGCCTGATACTGCGACCCACCAACATGACTCATTTCACCAGTTACTAACCCATCTTCCAATTCCCAAGCAACAATAATTTGCTCGGGCTGATACTCAGGGTTAATCAGGTCTAAAATAAGCACTTGATTCTCGTATAAATTTACATTTTCATTTGGCCAAACTACTTCTATGTTTTGTTTAAAACTATACGAATAAAAATATGAAGATTCTAAAACATATCCTATCAAAACCACCGTCAAGCCAGCAATAAAAGCAACTAATAGCTTAAGATTTAAAATTTCGGTAAGTTTACTTAGCACAGTATAATTTAATTTCAGCGGATTTTTACTTTTGTGCAATATATCATAAAAATCTCATTAGCACCCTTAATTAGTTTTAAATAAATTTGTTCAAATTAATCTAAGTGTAGTAAAATACGAATATGAATAATATTAAATCTAAACTGTTTATTGGAGTCTTTGTCCTAGCCTTAATTATACCAAGCAGTGCCTCTGCCTACTTCACCACCGCCCAAAGTGCTACCAAGCTCAATGAGCGAACAATTCTATATACTGTCACCTACCAATTCGGCTTTGCTGGACGAGAGCTTTATATGCCAATTGTCTCAGAGCGCGACCTGGTCGCCAGCAGTACCGTCTTTAAACTGGGCTACGAGATTCAGGATAACGATAAAAAAACTTCAGTTGGTAAATCACGGAGTATCGTTCTATCCAATGATGAGGATGTCCAAATTAAAGATGGACAATATTATCTGCCCCTAACAAAATCCGCTGAATTTACCTTAGTAACCTTACTAACTATAAGTGACGAGGAATTGGCTGCTGATTTAGACTTATCACTACTAGTCACTAATCTCCCTTTTCAAATGGTTAAAGCTGGCTCACCAATTCCCGCTCACCTAAACCCTTCAGAACTACAGTATTACCACACTCCAGCCATTTCATTAGGTAAATAGATTGATTTATATTCTAGATGTTGTAGCTTTGTAAGTAGAAGTATTTTGTCTATTTACAGGAGAATAAGATGGCCGGACTACCAACTTTAGATGGGATTAAAGAACTACAAGTTTTTTTGGCAAAGAATGGGATTGAATTACCTATCTACCAGTTAGAAATTTACTCTGAGCGAGACTCAATCATTGGGGTTGGATTATCTAATAATCTAGTTCCAACCAAGGTAATAAAGGTACCACTATATAGATACCTAAGAATCGATGGCAAAAATCATCCAGTTATCGATAAAAGAATCAGTAGCAAAGATGGCAAAAGTTACCTTCGATTTCGTGACCCGATGAAATGTCATTTAAGTATCAAATTTAGAGCTATTATAAATAACGAAGATTGTTATCTAGAAATTTCTGATAATTTAAAGTCATTTATCAATAAACATAAAGCTCAAGTGATAAAAATTCTCACTACCAAACTCTGACTCAAAAAGTCAGAGTTTTTATTTAGCCCTATAGCCCGCAATAATATATTTTGAGCGTCCGCGAGGATTAAGTGCTTATAGTAAGAGGCGGACGTCGGAGCGTGCGATAAATATATTATTGCGGGCTAGATTCTTATTTACCTTGAAAAATAAAGTAATTTGTGTCATAATCACAGCCTTATGGAATTCCCTATGCGTATTAATAAATACCTAGCTCACACCGGCGTCGCCTCTAGACGTGAGGCTGATGTGCTAATTGAGCAAAATAAGGTGCAGATCAACGGTATTGCCGCTGTTACTGGCCAGCAAGTAAATGAGGGTGATAAGGTTTCAGTTCTAGGTAAAACTAAGTCAAAGAACTATCTCGCCTATTACAAAGGTCGAGGCATCATCACTCACTCTCCAGCTGAAGGAGAAACTGACATTACGACTAGATTAGCTAAGGACTACGGTATTACTGAGCTAGCACCAGTCGGCCGCCTCGATAAAGATTCTGAAGGTCTTATCATTATCTCTAATGACGGCCGAATTACTGGTCCCCTCCTCGACCCCGAAGCTCAACACGACAAAGAATACGATGTCACAGTTGATAAGAAAATTTCTGGGATGTTTTTGCGAGCGATGGCGGCTGGAGTAGAAATTGAAGGTTACCGAACCAAGCCCGCTATTGTCACTGCCAATAAAAATAATGATAAGCGCTTCTCTATTATCCTAACTGAAGGTAAAAAGCACCAAATCCGTCGCATGTGTGCCGCTCTGGGTTACCAGATCCAAACTCTAAAGCGAGTGCGCGTGATGAATATTGAATTAGGAAAACTCAAACCGAATCAATACCGAAAAATCCAAGGAGAGGAGTTACAAACCCTACTCAAATCTCTAAAGCTTAAGGCTTAAGCAAAAGAAAAACCCTACACATTGCGTGTAGGGTTTTTTATTAAAAGAAAAGGTTTAAAGCCTAGGTGGTGGTAAGAAACTTACGCTCAGGTTCTGGACGATAAACGCTATCGCCAATAATCTCAGCTTGCTCTTGGACAAAATTGACCAAGCTAAACTCTCTTTCATTTTCAATATCACCGAAGGTGAGACAGCCAATTTTGTAATAATCAGGGAAATTAAAACCTCTACTAGGTAAAACTCTCATTCCATCGGGAGTTTTAGCAAAGCGTGGATCGATGAATCTAGCCCTTACTACATCATTAGTTTCATAAAGTAACTGAAAACTATGCGGTACCAGCAGATTTACTACTTGACCATCTTTTAATTTAGTAATTACCTTATCGCAATCACTAGACAATGGATGTACTACGTACTGACCAGACTTATTTTTTGAAATTTCTAAAATTTCGCCTGGTTGGTATTTTTTCTTGGCTACTCTATTTTTTCTAGCTTTTTTAAAGCCTACAAAAAATAATAAAGCGAAGACTAAAGCTAAAACAATCACCACAAACATATTTGGATGATTTTGTATCACTTCTACCTTTATCGGACTAAAATTAGGAAAAAGTTTAGTGGCTAAGTAGTTTTGAGTATGAAGACTCATGAGTAACTCCTTTTCTTTTTAAATTGTGTTAAATAACAAAAAATTCAGCCCGCACTATAACTATATATCTACATTATGTCAAATTTAGTCTGGGGATTACTTTCATCACTTTCCTCTTCATCATCCTCATCTTCAATTTCTTGCTGAATAATTTCCTCAATAATATTTTCTAGGGTTATCACGCCCATAAATTGTTTATTCCTATTTTGCACAATCGCTAAATGTTGCTTGGTTTTTAACATTCGTCCTAGTACAGCATCTAACAAGTCCCCACTGCCGACTGCTAAGAATTTTCGACTAAAAGCCTCCTCGGTTTCCTTAATAGAAATCAGCTCGTCCTCAACTAATAAGTCCTTTACATACAAAATACCCACAATATTGCTGGGGTCACCACTATAAATCGGCATCCGCGAATAACCGTGCTCATTTACGGTTGTAAAGAATTCTTCAGTTAAGCGTTGATTTTCATCAAAAGATATTACCTTGTCGGCTTCAGTCATGACGTCTTTTACTTTAACGTGAGAAAACTGCAAAGCGCCGTGAAGAATTCTCTCTTCATCAGCGTCGATTTGGCTATGTTCGGAATCTTCATGTTCAGAAATAATTTCCATCAGCTCTGATTTGGAATAAATAGTTGGTAATTCCGAGCCTAAAAAATAATCTAAGATTTTGGCAATTGGATAAGCAATCGGAAAAGCTAAAACAATAACTATCCTAGTGAACCAAATAGTTTTATAACCAAACCACATCGCATGCCTTGAAATAACCGCTTGGGGCACCACTTCACCAAAAACCAAAATCAGGGCGGTTGCAATAAGGCCAGCCACCAAACCCGAAGCGATCGTTCCCAAGAAAATAGATAATGTGGTATTCACCACCACATTTCCTAGAAGAAGCGTTGTGAGTAGAAGATTGCCGCGGTGTCTAACAGCATAAATTGCTTTAGCTCGTTTATCACCATGTTTAGCTTGGCGCTTTAATGAATGCGGATCAAGCGAGAGTAGTCCTAGTGTTAAGCCCGAAAAGAGCCCTGATAAAATCACTAAGACTAGCGATATTAAGTATTCCATTTATTATGTTTAAATTTGTGCTTCTATTATAGCACAAAAAACCTTATTTTACAATAGTCTATTTCAGTTACCCATCAGTTCGGCCGCCTCCTTGGCGGCGTCAATTGACTCTTGATAGGTAGACGGCTGAACGCTCCCGTCTGCATTTTTATTACTAGTAAAGCCCTGAGACAACCACAAAGCGGCTAACATGATGGTAATTAATAAGGCAATCAATCCAAACATTTGCATATCTATAATTATACAAGAAAAAAAGCCACATTGCTGTGGCTTTTATTTAGGATTTATTGAAGTTTAAAGCATTTACAACAGCCCACATATCTCTAAATGAGTCTCTGATGTAAAAATTAAAATAATCTATATTAGACATTTTAGTTTCTTCATTGATCCTGAGAAGGTTAATAGCAGGTATCCATAAAACACAGTTTGCGTGATCCTTAGTTTGAAAACAACTTTCATCAAATTGAACATCCGTCCAATTTCCAGACCGCACATTAGGAACCGTGAAGCAGTAAAAATTACTTCTCCTAAAAATATTATCGTCAAAGCCATTAGTTGAGCAATGTCTTAAATACATTTCTCTGGCTTTGGATAAATTTATTAGTTCATCAACCAGGATTAGACTCCTGTTTTCATAAACCCCAGACAAAATCTGATAGTTTCCTTTAAATACATTATCTTCTCCCACCGATAAATCTAAGTCGATTAAAATTGCAAACGACTCAAGTTTTTCCTTGAAAGCATGAAACTCAATTGTGGAAATAATTTTTTCTTCAAATTCAGTCATTATTTATATCCTTTCTTGTTAACAAATCTAAAAACACGGTATCCAAAATTGGATACCGTGTCAATAGAGTTTTTTAATTAAGCGCGTTTTCTGTCCCCTTCTTTAAGTCTTTGCTTTCGTAAACGCACCGAAACTGGACAAACTTCTAGAAACTCATCTTCCAACATAATTTCCAAACCAATTTCAATTGTCAGCGGTCGATGTGGAATTAGAGTTACCGCATCATCACTACCAGAAGCTCGCATGTTAGTTAGTTGTTTTCCTTTAGTTGGATTTACTACCATTTCTTCACCCTTGTTAGTGTTTCCGATTACCATTCCTTCGTAAACTTCCGTACCCGCTCCAATGTAAAGTTCTCCTCGGTCTTGCAAACTGAATAAAGCAAACGCCAAAGCCTTTCCATTAGCCATAGAAGTCATTGAACCAGTCTTTCGCTTCTTGATTTCACCAGCGTAATCACGGAACTCAATAAAGCGAGAAGCGAGAATTCCTTCACCCTTGGTGTCAATAATAAATTGGTTTTTATAACCTAATAGCCCTCGAGTTGGCCCTTCAAAAAGTAATCGCACTTGGTTCTCGTGAATAATCATGTTTTGCATAATAAAGCCACGATTAGACAACTTTTCGATGACTGGACCTTGGAACTCTGATGGAATATCCACGGTTACTTCTTCAAATGGTTCCATTTTGCGACCGTCAATTTCCTTGATGATTACTTTTGGTTGCGAAACTGAAAGTTCGTAACCTTCTCGTCGCATGTTTTCCAATAGAATAGCGATGTGCATTTCTCCTCGACCATAAACATCGTAAGCGTCCCCTCCCGCTGGCTCAACTTGCAACCCAACGTTAATTTCAATTTCTTTCATCAATCGCTCACCGATTTGACGTGAAGTTACATACTTACCTTCTCTTCCAGCAAACGGAGATGAGTTTACTAAAAACTGCATACCTACCGTTGGTTCATCAATTGAGATAGCTGGTAAAATCTCCACCGACTCATCGTCAGTGATAGTTTCACCAATATTAATATTTTCCAGTCCAGCAATCAAAACAATGTCACCAGCAAAAGCCTCAGTTAGTTCAACTTGAGCCACTCCCCTATAACCAGATAATTTTACAATCTTACCCTTCTTAATTTCTTCTCCATCAGCCTTAATGAAAACTGACTGACCTTTGTTGATTTTTCCATCATAAATCCGAGCTACCGCTAAGCGTCCGAGGAAATTATCGTATCCAAGATTGAAAACTTGAGCTCTTAGTGATTCTCCTTCGGTGTAACCCTTGGCCGCTGGAACATACTCTAGAACTGTATCTAGGACTGGTGATAGGTCTACTAATTCATCAGTCATTTTTCGCTTAGCTACTTTATCCCGACCAACCGCATAAACTACTGGGAAGTTTGATTGTTCATCAGTCGCTCCCAACTCAAGAAATAGCTCCAATACTTGCTCCTCACATCGATCTGGGTCAGCCGCTGGCTTATCAATTTTATTTATGATTACAATTGGCTTTAAACCGAGTTCTAGAGACTTTTTAAGCACAAACCTAGTTTGAGGCATTGGACCCTCTTGCGCATCAACTACAAGCAATACTGAGTCAATTGAACGTAGTACTCGTTCCACCTCAGAACCGAAGTCGGCGTGACCTGGGGTATCAACAATGTTTATTTTAGTACCCTTAAATTCAACCGAAGTATTTTTAGCGTATATAGTAATACCACGCTCTAATTCTAGAGCGTTATTATCCATTGAAGCGTCCCCCTCGCGAGAACCGGTAAACTCCATTAAACCATCAGTTAGAGTGGTCTTACCATGGTCTACGTGAGCGATGATGGCGATATTACGAATTTCTTGTGACATAAATAAAAATACTAAAAATACTTGGTTTCGTGACTACTAAATTGAGAAAGGCGCGCGAGCTTCGCTCGCGCGCCCACGAACCCAGCTACAATACTTATATTTTGACGTTTTGTCTACAGCTGACCCTGGAAAGCTAAGTTTGCAAAGTGATACAAAACAATGGCCGCTATAGCAATAACAATAAATTTAACCAGCATGTTTGATTGAATTACGATATTTCCAAGTTTTTTGAATAACAAATAGCAGAAATATTATCCCTAATAGGTAATAAACTAACGTGGATGAGAGTAATTTTAGGAAGGAATGACCAAAGAATTTCTGTGTCGTATAAACATTACCTAACTCCTTAAAATATCCGCCGTCATTATCTGACTCTCCAAACGTAAGCATGAAGCGACCAATATTATCTGGAGTACTAATCTCTAGTCGATATGAACCTGATTGTAATTCATTATCTAGCAGCGGACTTTCCCAAAAAGTCATTCCCATGGTTTTATCTTTAACGATTGTCCAATCCTCAGTTCTTAGTCTTAATCTAGCGATTTCTGTTACCCCCCGATTATTATTATTTTGTCTGATTAGAATTAAAGAAAAATCTACTGGTTTAGTATCACTTTCATAACGTTGACGAATTGCAGTCTTAAAATTTGTAGTGTCTTCCCCAACGGTAAAACCGTACATAATTGGAAAATCATTCAGCTCACCCAAAAAAACCTGCTTGTCTAACAAGTTATCATTTAAGGGGAACAGGTCATAAGGCTTTTCGAGCTCAGTCACAGTTAACTCGTACGCTGAAACGGCAGTAACGCCCAACAAAAACATCGCAGTTAAGACAAAAGAAAATTTCATTTTAAACATCATATCAGAGCCAAAGCCTAGTCGCACATTTATTAACTTCCAAAAGATTGCCAGATTTCTGCTAAGACCTTCCATAGCTCACTATCACCGTCGGCCGCCGTACCACAAGAATCAATTACATATTTTTCACCCTTTAGAGTTATTTCGTAGACGACATCAATACCATCAGCGTGAGATTTACAATCTGTCTTTACCACCTCAACCGATTGTCTTTGGAGTTCACTCACCACCAAAGCATGGTCCACTCTATTTTGTAGAGTTCTAGATAAGGTACCCTCTAAAATTTGTTGTTCACCACCAGTGGTTGGAGTGTATAAATATTTAAATGAAGCATCACTCAAAACCTGAAATGAAGCACACTGATTACGACAACCACCATAAGTATCACCAATGATTGAAAACTCTGAAGCTTTTTCTACATCTGGAACCTCGATTTTATCCACGTAAGTAGCAAAAATAGTTAAATACAAATACCCACCGGCAAAAACTCCCACGACAAAAGTTATTAATATCGTCAATAAATCTTGCTTTTCCATTACTATTTATTATAGCAGTTAATAAATAAAAAGAGACACATATTATATTTTATATGTGTCTCTAAGTCAGGAGCGTCATTTTTTTACCTTATCAAATATCAAATCTACCATGATCATTCTTTGTCTAAACGCAAGAACCTCTTCATGAAATTGCTTTATATTCCATCGTCTTATTAGGTAAGCCAAGGGAATTAAGATAAAAGCTTCAATTTCAAAAAAAACAAAGGCTTCCTCATCAGCTGGATATTGTGCGTAAAAATTGTTATTTGTTACAGCAAAATAAATACCAAGTGCACAGAGAGTACAAAAAAGATAAACCCATCTGCTCCTAGGGAACTTGAAACTATCATTCGTATCAAAATTAAATACGCCAATAAATTTTTCTTCAGTTTCAAAAGATATTTTTTCAAAATCACGCTTTTTTATTGAGCTAGATAAAACTCCTATTTTTAGAGCCCCGTCAATAAAATCTTGAGCTTCTTTTAAAAAGGTTGTTTCTCCATCTAATACTTTTTTAATCAAATTACTCTTATGAGAATAATCAACGAGAACGTTCCTTACTCTCGTCTGGTAATCTGCAAAGGAATTAAAACTTTTGCAATCAATGTTTTTTAACACATCCAGAAGATAAGGCTCCATCCTCTCTTCTTCATCTTCTAAAGCAAATGAGTTAGCCATAATAACTCCTCCTATCTATAAGTTTTAAAGGTACTCAAATACTACTTGAGCATTAACTATCAAGAAAGGTACCCGCCTCAGAGCAAACTGTCAATCATAATACGGTAATTAAATGAGTTGATTGTAATTACACAGACCTCTAGACTTATCGATAAATAAGAGTAATATCTGGCTAGAAAGTCTTACTAAAAACTTACCCAAAGGAGTTTATCATGAACATAATTCCACTTGATTTAAAAGTTTTGTTCCTTAACATTTCTGTCTCTTTTAGAAAAGATCATATTGCCAAAGTCTGTGGCCACAAGACTAAGCAGTCTGGCGAATTATTTTCTCTTGGACAGCGTTATGTAACCAAAATGCCCTTGGATGAAAATGGTCAGCCAGAATATTGTCTCAACTGCACGATACCAATGTCTATCCGCTGTGCCTGGTGCGGTGAGCCAATCCATGTTGGTGATCCAATCACACTTGGTATACCGAGTCCTGATTTTGAAATACCAAAGTATGCTGTCCACTACTCAGAAGACGAAACGAAGTTAGTCGGCTGTCTCAATGGGGACTGTGCTGACAACGGAGCAAAGTTTCAAGGTCTTTGGTTACCACCCGGTAGAGTTCACATACAACCTGCACCAACTAAATTACTTATGGGCAATAATCGCCAGCAAGCGATACTAGCTCATAATATTTCAGAAAAAAGTGATCTGGGATAATTATTCAGAATCATTATTCAACCAATCACCCCAAAGCAAAAGGGGTGATTTTTTTGCGGAGAAGACAGGATTTGAACCTGCGATACGATTTCTCATATACTACCTTTCCAAGGTAGCGCTTTAAACCGCTCAGCCACTTCTCCGTATTAATTTTTACCTCGCTTCTACCTTTTAAACTGAAGAGCATTTGAATATTAAACACTACTTCAGAATAGTCGCTAATCGCTCCTTTCTTCATTAATTCACTTCGACCTATTTTATATCACAAACTATCACTACCGAGCTAGATT
>CAZWXM010000022.1:0-11231 GCA_964637855.1 uncultured Candidatus Saccharibacteria bacterium
ATTGGTTTTGCAACCGAGCTTATTCGAGCTGACGCCTTTGCTCGCTACCAAAGGTTACTTGGCAAGGAAGTTTTTTTTAATACTGGTACCGATGAGCATGGTCAAAAGATTTACGACAAAGCTCAAGAGGCAGGTCTCGATACTCAGACTTTTGTTGATGGCTTAGCCGAGGAGTTTAAAAAACTTTTACCAGAATTGGGAATCTTACCAGAAGCCCACTTCATCCGGACAACTGATGAACATCACAAGTTAGCAGCACAAGAGATGTGGCGACGATGTGAAGCTAGCGGCGATATTTACAAGGATAAACAAAAGGTTAAGTATTGTAAGGGTTGCGAGCTTGAAAAAACTGATTCAGAGTTAGTAGACGACAAGTGTCCACTGCACCCAAATCAAGATATTGAAATACGTGAAGAGGAGAATTACTTTTTTCGTTTTTCTAAATACCAAGAACCACTACTAAATTTATATAAAACCAATCCGCGATTCGTGGTACCAGATTTTAGAATGGGTGAAATTACTAAATTTGTTGAAGGGGGATTGCAAGATTTTAGTGTGTCTCGGCTTAAATCTAAAATGGCTTGGGGAGTAGCTGTGCCTGGAGATGAAGAGCAAGTAATGTATGTGTGGTTTGATGCTTTGACAAATTATATTTCAACTACTGGCTGGCCGGAAAAAGAAGATTTTGAAGGCTGGTGGCCAGGTATTCAATTTGCTGGCAAAGATAATCTTCGTCAACAAAGTGCTATTTGGCAAGCTATGCTTATGTCAGCCAAGCTGCCAACTTCTAAACAAATCTTCATAGGCGGGTTTATTAATAGTGGCGGACAAAAAATGAGTAAGTCATTAGGAAATGTGATTAGTCCGTATGAACTCATAGAAAAATACGGTCAAGAAGCGACTCGTTATTTACTCCTTCGGCACGTTCATCCTTTTGAAGACACTGATGTTACTTGGGACAGATTAGACGAGTGGTATACCGCCAACCTGGTAAATGGTTTGGGTAACTTAGTGTCACGAGTGATGAAGATGGCCGAGACACACTTGGAGGTGCCAGTTGAGGTGGTTGTAGCTCCGATTACCATGACTCGACTTGATAGTTTTGAATTTCAAACCATGATGGATATGATTTGGGGAGTGATTCAAACCCAAGATGAAAAAATCACTGCCACCGAACCATTTAGATTGGTAAAAGAAGACAGGGAAGCCGCGGTGGAAATTATCAAAGCCTTGGTTAATGAAATTAATGGTATTGCTACTTATCTGCAACCTTTCATGCCTGAAACTTCTAAATTGATTCTAGAGGCGGTAAAGCAAAATAAAAAACCTGAAAACCTATTTGCTCGCTTAGATAAATAAATATGAAAAAATTACTCATCCTGCCTGGTAATAGTCCTCGTAATCAAGCTTGGGGCGAAGCCGCCGCCGAGTTTTTTAGTGAGCAATTTGATGAGATTTATCTCCAGCTCTATAACCACTGGGAAACGGGCGAAGCGGTGATTGATGTGCCAGATGAATTAGATAAAATCATTGCGACCGTTGAAGGTGGTCAAGCCGATGATGAGTGGTACGTTTGTGCCAAATCAGTGGGCGCTTTAGTGGCTTTGATTGCCGTGCAAGAAGAAATCATCCAACCAATTAAGTGTATCTTTTTTGGTATGCCGCTCGATATGGCGGGGGAAGAATTATTTAAAGATGATTGGTCAGCTTTGACTGATTTTGCTGTGCCGGCTTTAGTTTTTCATAATGATAATGATCCCGTCGCTAATTTTGCTTTTACCAAAGCCAAAATAGAAGCAGTGGGGCAGGATTTTGTCTTCAAGCCATTAAAGGGTGATACACACGATTATTTAGATTTTGCTACATACGAAGAAGAGATTAAAAACTTTTGGCCATGGCAATAAAATATATTGATACTCATGCTCACCTAAACTTGCATCAGTTCGCTGAAGATAGAGACGAAGTTTTTAAAACCTGTGCGGTGGAGGGAGTAGGGATGAATAATGTTGGTACTACCAAAGCCAATAGTCAGTTGGCGGTTGAGTTAGCAAAGCAGTATGAAAATGCCTGGGCAATTATAGGTTGCCATCCAATGACGGTGATTGATAAAGACGAAGCTAGCGCTGAGCCAGTGTTTGATTATGATTTTTATAAAGTCTTGGCGGCGGCTCCAGAAACAGTGGGGATTGGAGAATGTGGTTTTGATTATTTTCATCAAAGCGATGCCACTTACGAAATCCAAAAAGCCGCCTTTCGCGCTCAAGTCGCTTTAGCCAATGAAGTTGGCAAGCCACTAATGTTGCACCTGCGTAATGCTAAAGACGGACAAGGACGCAATGCTTACAATGATGCGCTGGAGATTTTGCGGAGTGAAGCTAAGGTGTCGGGGAATGCACATTTCTATGCGGGTACGCTGGAACAAGCTAAAGCTTTTTTTGATATCGGCTACACAATCTCATTTACGGGAGTGATTACTTTTGCGCAGGCGGCTTACGAAGAATTAGTTAAGTATGCACCACTCGATATGATTCACGGTGAGACTGATTGTCCTTACGTGGCGCCAGCGCCACACCGAGGGAAGCGAGCCGAACCTTGGATGGTAAAAGAGGTTTATAAAACTATTGCGCTCTTGAAGGGAAAGAATGAAGAAGAGGTAAGAGAGCAGTTAATGTTGAATGCGGAGCGTTTGTACGGGATTAAGTAAAAATAAAAGGCGCGCCCACTTTGTGGGCGCGCCTTTTAGTTTATTCAAACAAATTTAATAAATATTTATCAATATCACGTTGGTCCAATTCGTAGAAATTCTGGCCACTTTTATTTAAATCACGAGCTAGTTCGGTGCCGACAAAACGCCAGTGCCAAGGTTCAAAAATATAGTAAGCATTATTTTCTGGGTAGGAAAGGATGAAGCCGTATTTATAGGCATTGTCCAATAACCACTTATAAGCTTCGGTATCAGCAAAGCTGGTATAGGCACCACCAACGGCAGGTACTGTCAGGTCAATCGTAGTTCCTAATTGGTGTTCAGAGTAACCCTGGTCAGCCGAAAAAGTATTGGCCCCAGTACCATAAGTTTGGGTGTACTGACCTTTGAGGGAAGTTTGTTCATCGAATGAACGATAAGCCGACACAACTTTTAAATCTACACCAGCTTCGGCCGCATCATCTAATAAATCTTCTAGATGAGACATCGCTCGCGTATGAAAGAAGGCTATTTCCTTACCAACCATCAAATAGCTGTTATCAATCGCTTTAAGTTTTTCTGGAATATAATTTTCATTCAAAAAGTAAACTTTGGAATATTTCTGTAGCAGTTCTTTGTCAGTTTTGGCCAGTTTATCCAAATCACCCAAAGTGCCGGCTAAGTCACGAATTTGGTCTTCAAACTCACCATTCTTGTCGCGCTCCTCGCTGTAATCATCGGCTAAATCTTCCAAATCTTCACGCAAAGTTGCTAAATCTAACTGGAGCTCTTCGATGGTGGTGCTAGCTGCTGCCAGGGCCGCTTTGCGAGTGTTGCTTTCTTGCAGGAAGTTATTGCGGTCTTGCAAGAGAGTCTCGATAGTACTCTTTTGGTCTTGGTTTTGAACAAAAAAATAGCTGGCAGTTAAAATCCCTACCACCCCGATGAAACCAGCTAAATAGGTAACAATATCTGATGAAAATCTCACCCCTATATTCTAGCATATTAGCTGTATTGAATATAAAGCCATTTTATGGTACCGTTCCTCTCGTTATTCGTTGTGAACTGAGGTGGTTAGGGATTTACTCTAAATTACCAAAGTCCATAATTAAAAATTAAAATGTCAGATAAAAATATGCCAGCAGTCGAAGCCGACGCAATGGTAAACGAGTCAGAACTCGCTACCTATGAGTTAGCTTTCCACGTTCTTCCAACGATTGCTGAAGGGGAAGTAGAGACGGTCTTTAAGAAGATTAAAGATTTAATTACTAAACATGGTGAAATCACCATTGAAGAAGCACCAGCACGATTTGATTTAGCTTACGAGGTAGTAAAGTACCTAGAAGGTCGAAATCGAAAATTCACTAGCGCTTACTTCGGTTGGGTTCGATTTACAGCGAAAGCTTCAGAAATTGAAACCTTAAACCATGAAGTTGAAGCGATTAAGGAATTATTGCGACACCTACTAGTTAAGTTAACCAAGCTTGAAGTAGAAAATCCATTTTATTTCCATCCAGCTATCGCTGAAATCAAGACTAAAAATGTAGTAATTACAGTTGAAGACGAAGTCATCGCTGATGATGAAGCGGGAGAAGTAGAAGAGGTTGTTGCCGAAGAAGTAGTTGGAGAAGAAACTGAAGACAAGGTATAATCAAATATATCCGTCTAACGATCTAAATTATGTATCTTAACAAGGCAATAATCTACGGAAATCTAACTCGAGATCCTGAACTTAAGGCACTACCAAGCGGTATGAGCGTTTGTTCGATGTCAATTGCAACTAATCGTGTCTACAATGACCGTGACGGCAAGAAGCAAGAATCAACCGATTACCACAACGTTGTAGTATTTGGAAAACAAGCTGAAAATAGCGCCAAGTATTTGTCAAAAGGAAATGGAGTTTATGTCGAAGGCAGAATCCAAACTCGTAGTTGGGATAAGGATGGACAAAAGCAATACCGGACTGAAATTGTCGCTGACCGCGTCCAATTTGGACCAAAGAATGGTAGTGGCGGTGGAGCACCAACTGGACAAGCTCCAGCCACTCCAGCCGATGACGGCAAAGCTCCAGCTATTCCAGATTATCCAGAGGAGGAGATCAATCCTGAGGACATCCCGTTTTAGACAAAGATTTGAATGAATTGACTTGAACTAAATTAATAAACACTATGGAAAAACAAACAGTAAATACACCAATGCACCACATTGACTTCAAGGATATTATTACTCTTGGTAACAATGTAAACCCACACGCTCGGATGATGGGACGTCGCCGAACTGGTATGTCAGCTAAAGGACAACGAAACTTTGCTCGAGCTATCAAGCGCGCACGATTTATGGCTCTGATGCCGTACATCCAACAATAATTTCTATTGAAACAATAAAAGAGCGGCTTCCAATGGAAGCCGCTCTTTTTTATTTTATCTTCTACCTAAGCCTTCTCAATTCTTTCAGAGTATGAACCACTCTCAGTATTAACCGCGATAATGTCACCTTGATTAATAAATTGAGGTACCTGTACCTTGTAGCCTGTTTCTAGAATAGCTTCCTTAGTAGCATTGCCTGAAGTGTTACCCTTAACCGCCTCCGCCGATTCCTTTACTTTTAGTTCAACTTTAACTGGAATAACTACACTCATAATTACGTCATCAAAGACAATCGCTTCGACTAGGGAATTACCCATCACAAATTTGTCTAAATCACCAACGACATCATCTTCCAGTTTGAATCGAGCTTTTGGGTCGTTCGGTTCACAAAACCAGTATTCGCCTTTATTGTGAAAAAGGTACTTTACTTCACGTTTAGTAATATCAGCTTCTTGTAAAACATCTGATTGGTGGAGCGTTCGTTCAATCACGTTTCCGTTACGAAGATTCTTCATTCTAACGTTATTACTAGCCTTTTGACGGTCTTTTTTAGCAATATTTGAAGATAGTACTAGATATGGATCCCCGTCCATTTCGACGGTTTTTTTAGGAAGGACTTGATTGTATTCGACTTTTGCCATAACTTTAGGATTATATCTTTTAATTAACGTCCAGAAATATAGCACATGCTTGGAATTACTACTACAGCGGAAGCGGAGAATTGGGAAGATGAAAGGCTGCTTTTAGAGTCGCAAACTTCACCTTGGCTATTTGAAATTTTGGTTAATCGTTACCAAGAACCTTTTTTTCGTAAGGTGTTGTCGATTGTACATAACCAACTAGATGCTGAAGAAGTGGTCCAAGATGCTTTTATTAAAATTTATATAAACGCCGATAAGTATGAACCCCAATTAGGAGCTAAGTTTTCATCTTGGGCTTATCGGATTTTAATTAATACGGCTTTTACCCGTTACCAAAAATTAATTAAAGCTGGTCAAAGGTTTGTTAATGTCGATCCAGAAATTGAGCAGTTATTTGGAGAAGAGAAGGAGCATAGTGCTTTTGCTGATAAGCGGGATGGGATTGAGCGGATTCTGGAGCGGTTACCTAAACATTTATCTTTGGTTTTGCGCTTACACTATCTAGACCGTTGGTCGCATCAAGATATTGCTGATGAGACGGGAGAAAATGTTGGTACGATTAAGGCGCGTATTCATCGAGCTAAAGCCGCCTTTAAAAAGGAAGCCAAACAAGGGGAGGCGGAATCATTAATGTAACTAAATTCGCTAATTAGTAGTAATAATTAAATATGAACACTAAAAGTATAATTATGCGCCGTGTCTATTATAGTTACGCTCTGTCTATTTTCAGCCAGGTGGTTTTTTGGCAGGGTTTATTTTTAGGTATGGCAGCCGTGCTGCTGGCACACTGGCTACACGTAGCGAGCATTATTAAGAATTTTCTAGCGGTACCAGTAGGTAATATTCCTAATTTTGTTGCTGGTTCTTATGTAAATGCCATGACTCATGGGGAATTAATGACGGTACTGATGTTTACATTGGCCACCCTAGTATCAATGTCAGTTATTTATAAATTAATCCAAGTTTTACTAACTAAAAATTTATATACTTTAAGTCGGGTTTAGGTGGTAATACAAAAGGGCGGGACACTGCGTGTCCCGCCCTTTACTTGTATAAACTTTCTATTTAGCAATCGCTTCTTCTTTGAGCGCTTTCCGAATCAACTTGAGTAGTTCATCAGCTAGTTTTTTATCTCCTTGCAGAGTCTTGCGGGCAGCGTCATAACCTCGACCAAGCTTAATCATCGCTGATTCATCACCTCCTGGTGGCGTATATGAATAAGATGAGCCAGATTTAGTAATGAGCTTAAATTTTTCACCTAAAGCGAGAATCTCACCTTCACGACTAATACCTTCTCCGTAGATTAAATCGAATTCAGTAGTTCGGAATGGGGAAGCCACTTTATTCTTTACGACTTTGACTCGGTGCCTACCACCTACCACTTCTTCACCTTTCTTGATTTGCGCAATGCGACGAATGTCTAGCCGAACTGAAGTGTAGAATTTTAAGGCCTTTCCCCCTGGGGTAGTTTCTGGGTTACCAAACATCACACCGATTTGCATTCGGATTTGGTTAATGAAAATCACTATTGTCTTACTTTTTGCCACGATTGAGGTTAGTTTGCGCAAGGCTTGGCTCATGAGGCGAGCTTGTTTACCAACATGGTGCGCTCCCATTTCACCTTCAATTTCGTCTCGGGGGGTAAGGGCGGCAACAGAGTCGATTACAATTATGTCGATTTTGCCGGAACGGACTAGTGACTCAACAATTTCCAAAGCTTGTTCACCGTTATCAGGTTGAGAGATTAGTAATTCATCAAGCTTTACTCCTAAATTACCAGCGTAGACTGGGTCCATTGCGTGTTCAGCGTCAATAAAAGCACAGATACCGCCAGTCTTTTGCGCTTCAGCGATAGCATGGAGAGCCAGGGTAGTCTTTCCAGAAGATTCTGGTCCGTAGATTTCAAGAATTCTGCCCCGAGGGTAACCGCCGATACCAAGCGCCTCATCGAGTCCAATTGAACCAGAATGAATTACTTCGACATCAACCTTGGCACTTTTATCAAGGGTCATGATTGAATCATCGCCAAATTTAGTTTTGATGCTACGAATAGTTTCAATAATTTCGTTTGAACTAGTAGAAACTGACTTTTCATCGACATTAGTTTCCTTGGTTGCTTTGGTAGTCTTCTTTGCTTTGATTGCCATGTTATTAAAATTTTATTGAATAAAACTCGCTGGGTTATAGACGAACTCCTTGGTCACTTCTGTAGTTCGTCCGTATCTATCTTCAGCTCTAAGTGTGGATATAGTATAGCCGTTTTCTAGCACTAGTGCCTCCTTGAAATTTCCTTTTTCGTCCGTATAAATTGGTCGATCATTGAGCCAAAGTCTAGAGATATTATAAGCTGAACCACTTAGGAAAATTTGACGCTCATTTTGGAGGGGGGCCGGAACATTAGCTAAAATTATATTAGGACCAATAATTAAGAAACGAGCTTGAAAAATTAGATAGAGAATAATCAAGGCTAAGCCGAAAATAATCCCACCACCTTTAACTATTGTTCGAAATGAAATTGCTTCTTCCATGACTTGTTTATCTTAGATCTTCATCACGTTCTTCATCTGCATCATCACCAATTTCCATATTGTTACTATCCGCAACGGCTAAAATTTCTCGTGGTTTTGAACCATCAGCCGCGCCAATAACACCATTTTCTTCCAAGAGGTCGATTAATCGAGCTGCTCTTGAATAACCAACTCTTAACTTGCGTTGTAAGTATGAAGTTGAGGCTTTACCGGCTTCCATCACACACTGTTTGGCTTCTTCATAAAGTTCGTCTTCATCGCCACTGCCGCCAGTCATCGAGCTAAAGACGGCATCATTACTCATGCTATCTTTTTCATCAAAGTCGATAGTATCTAGCTCATGAGCGTCTTGCTTCTTAAGATAGGCCACCACATCCTTGATTTCATCCTCTGAGACATAAGCTGATTGGAGCCGGATTGGCTTAGGACTGTCTGAAGATAGGTAAAGCATGTCTCCTTGACCGAGGAGTTTTTCTGCTCCTACACCGTCAATAATGGTCCGTGAGTCGATTTGTGAGGCTACCATGAGGGCAATTCGAGTTGGTACGTTGGCTTTGATAGTACCAGTAATAACGTTTACCGATGGTCGCTGTGTGGCAAGTAAGAGGTGAATACCCACCGCTCGACTCATTTGGGCTAGGCGAACGATATTAGCTTCTAGTTCACGTGGGTAGGCCTGCATGAGGTCGTTAAGCTCATCAAGGATAATCACGATGAATGGTAGAGCTTCAGGCAAGCTCACAGCCTCCTCTTCCTTTGAGCCGTTATCAACCCAGGCCTTTTTCGCTGGCTTGTAGATATTTTGGTGGTAGGAAGAGATGTTTTGTACCTGTTCGGCTTCGAGGATGTCGTAGCGTCTTTCCATTTCCTTCACTGCCCAGGCTAGAGCTTGGATGGCTTTTTTGGCCTGAGTGATAACTGGAGTGAGGAGGTGAGGGATTTTGTTGTAGAGAGTGAGTTCTACGCGTTTTGGGTCAACCAAGATAAACCGTAGTTGGTCAGGCGAGTTTCTATATAAGAGAGAAATAATGATGTTGTGAATCGAGACAGACTTACCAGCTCCGGTGGTACCAGCGATTAGTCCGTGTGGCATTCTGGCGATGTTAGCAAAATGCACATGACCAGTTACATCTTTTCCTAGCGCTACTATGAGTGGGTGTGGTGAGTCGGTATATTCTGGGGTCGCCAACATTGAAGCTAGTCCTACCATCGCTCGCGTTTGGTTTGGCACTTCAATACCTACTAAAGACTTACCGGGAATTGGTGCTTCAATTCGGATTGAACTAGCTTTAAGAGCGAGTTGGAGTTCTTGCTGTAGTCCAGCAATTTTAGCAATGCGGACCCCTTGCGCTGGCTTCAAGGCATAACGGGTGATGGTCGGACCACTTTCCACCGCGTCCATTTCCACACTAATCCCGAATTCTTTAAGCGTGCGTTTGATGGTATTGGAATTAGCTTTAACATCTCCAATTTGGGCTTTGCCTTTTTCTTTACTTAATAATGATAGTGAAGGGGGAATATAAGTACCACTAAAATTTTTGATAACAATTTCGCTGTTTTTAAGTTTTCCTAAATTAGCCATTTTGCTGGAGACGGCCGCTAGAGTGCTGGTGGCTTCAGGGTCGTCGGCATCTTCATCAGCTGTTTCTTCAGCCTCGGCCTCTACTGGTAGTTCTTCATCTTCTTCCAAATAATCATCCTCCTCATCCCCAGTAACAGTTTTCTTTTCTCGGTGAGCAAACGGCATTCTTAAGCCAGTATTGAAAAGGAGGAAGATAGAAATTAACACCAAACCGAAAATCAAAATTCCAGCGACGGCAGTACCTAAGAGGTAGTTGAGGGGCCAAGACAAAGCCATACCAACTACTCCACCTAGATCAACTTCATAAAGTTCTAACCCCGCTAACAAAGAGACAAACAAAAGCATCGTACCCGCAATTTTCGACTTGCTTACCTCTTCAGATTCTTCTTGAGGATTTAGTAAAACGAATATATAGATAGAGCAGGCGACAGGCGCCAACCAAGCTCCCTTTCCAAATAAGACCCGCAAAGCCACGTCAGTGTATTGACCCACTGGTCCGGCGTAATCTAAAAGGGAGAACAAAAAGAACACCACCAAAATACCCATCACGACTGCCCAAATTGCTTGTCGGGCGTGCGGTGATAAATCGTCGAACAGCGGTTTTTTCTCCAATTTTAGTTGTCTTTTCTTGCGGGCCATAAAGCTAAATCAATCATCAAAATTTTCAGTAATATACCCCCACATAATATCATGCGCCATCTAGATTTTAGCTTTTAAAAATAACGGTCCTTGAACAAAGGACAGGGCTTGCAAAGTCTTTAAATGTCTTTATAGTAGTAGTTAAGTACAACTGAAGACAAGTCTTTAATACACTCTAAAGAACACAAAACTTATGCAAACAGACAAGGACAATTCAATCAGGATTAAAAGACTATCATCTGATAGTAACTATTATAATAATGTCTTTAAAAAGACAGAGAAAATTGTGTCCGTTATATTCTATATTTTGTCTGAAACAAAGCATACTCCCAACACAGAGACACACATTCAAGTAATAAAAGACAGAGCGCTAAAGACCCATGAGGTTTCCCTTGAGACACTAGCTTTACAACCCCACGAACAATCAGCCGGTCTTTTAAATTTTCAGTATCGCTTAGTAGCCCTTGAGAGTACTCTCCGGATTGCGCAGATGGCTGGTGTAATACCATCGGACTTAATGATAATTTTATCGGATCAACTAGACTCAGTTTTGCGGGTAATCAATAATCATTATCTTAAGAATGAAGGGCTTTCAATCGAAGCTCTGACCGAAACTGTAGTACCAAAAACTATCGCCAGGCCAAGTTCAAGACCGACTTCAAATACCGTTGTTCAAAGACAAAAAAGAGTGAACATTCCGGCTGGAGACATTAGCTCTGACGCGTACCTTGTCTATAGTCAGCTAACCGACAGAGCCGACCGCATAAAGACAATTCTCGAAGCTAAACCCGG
>CAZWXM010000023.1:0-3438 GCA_964637855.1 uncultured Candidatus Saccharibacteria bacterium
TTAATCCACCAAAAATCCGCCAGCTTGGTGTTGCCAGAGATTGGCGTAAATACCTTTAGCTTCGATTAATTCCTCATGGGTACCATCTTCAACAATTTTTCCATTTTCTAAGACAATGATTCTGTCCATCTTTCGTAAAGTAGATAAGCGGTGCGCAATCGCAATCACGGTCTTCCCCTCCATCAAAGTTTCTAGCGCTTTTTGAATTGATACTTCACTAGCACTATCAAGCGCCGAAGTCGCTTCGTCTAATACTAGTATCGGAGCATTTTTTAACATCACACGAGCAATCGCTACTCGTTGCTTTTGCCCACCGGATAATTTTATTCCTCGCTCTCCAACCATCGTGTCATATCCTAATGGCAAAGCGGAAATAAAATCATGAGCCTGGGCTTTCATAGCCGCTGCTACCAACTCATCGTTAGTGGCCTTGAGATTACCGTAGAGAATATTTTCTTTTATCGTGCGGTGAAATAAAGCCGGCTCTTGCGGAACCACCGCAATCGACTGACGCAAAGAATCTTGTGTTACCTCTGAAATATCCTGACCATTAATTGAGATATGACCACTTTCAATTTCATGCTGACGGAGTAGAAGTGACAAAAATGTTGTCTTACCGGCTCCTGAATGCCCCACCAAGCCGATTTTTTGTCCGGCAGGAATAGCTAAATCAAAATCATTAAACACCGACTGCCCAGCAAATTTAAAATTAACTTTTGACCAAACAATATCAGACTTAGTCAGGACTAAATCCTTAGCCTCTGGCTTATCAATAATGTCGTAAGGTAATAAAACATCATCCAAACCTTCGCGCATTTCACCAATCAATTGAGCGCTGTGGTTTAGAGCCCGACCAATAAACATAAGTTCATGAATAGATCGTGAGTACAAGCTCAGAGCAAACACCATATCTCCCACCGTCAGAAGACCATTACTCCAACTCTGAACCAAAAACCAAAAGATAACTATCGAGAGTAGAAATAATATAATGCTATTTATCAATAAAGTTTTTTCGGTGTAGAACCAATTTTTAAAACCTTTGACCTTAACATCGTTAGACAAATCATTTATCTCTGCCGCTTCATTACTGTAACTAACATATTGTCTAACCGCTTGGATATTACCAAATACATCCACCAACCTAGCTTTCAAAGTTGTGTTGGCTTCAGCTAATTCTTTGGCATATTCTGATTTGGCCTTACCGCGTAAGCGATTGATTTTAATAATTAAAATCACTAAACCTAAAAAAAGTAGCCCTGACCTGGCATCCATCTGAAAGATAAACAAAAAAGAAATTGTGAAAGACACAAAAGCCGTAGTGTGACTCCAAAGAAAATCAGGAATAAACTGATCCACTGCATTGGTCACATTACCAACTTTACTCAATAAAGAACCGGCAAACCGATTGGAGAAATAAGTATGACTATGTTTAAGTACATAATTAGATAGCGCATCATTACCATATTTTTTAGCGCCAATCACCCATCTTGAAGCAGTTATTCCACTGAGTCGATATAAAGATTGCACCAAAAAAACCACCGCTGGATAAAGTAAAACTAAATAAGTGGCACGAACTTTATCTCCCGCTTCAACCGAATCAACAATTAATTTAAATAGATAGCTACTACTCTGCCCAATTACTGCTGCCAACACGATTAATAAAAAAGCTCCGAGCGCATATTTTTTAAACGGCTTAGTGACATACCAAAAATAACCTAAAGGTGTTTTAGGAATTTGGATATTTAATTGTGATTTTTCTGACTGACTCATAGATTGGATCTAATATTGAATTAATACTATACCTTACTAATTAGTAAATAAAAAAGCGCGATTTAACCTAGGTTAAATCGCGCTTTGTCCTAAAAAGACTAATCACTGAAGTCTTCTTGTTTTTTTGGGGTGACAATATAAAGCACATAATCAACTCCTCTTATTGTGCATTCCATAAAAACATGAAAATTTTCTTCTGGTTGTACATTTGCATGAGCCAGGTATTTTTCCCCGAGTCCTTTGACTCGAACAATTTTACCTACTTCTAGAGGATTTTCGTTTAAAAAATCTTCAACTTGGCTCAATAAAGCGTTGTTAATTTGCATATATTAAGCCTCCTTATGTCTTTGGCGGTGCTCGGAAAGAGCCTTACTAACTTCTTTTATTATAGCATAATCATCCATATATGTAAACACCTGCCCCGCTACTGTCTTTTTGTACGGTTCCATACCCTCTGTGCCATGACCCGACAAACCAAAATCAATCACATACCCCCACTTGCCATCTTCGGGTTCAACGGGTGTTTGTTTTATCATTATATTTCCCACATGCATATCACGATGATAAAGACCTTGCTTATGCATCTCATCCAAAAAGCTTTTTAGGTCAGCGGCAAACTTTTCTATATCAAGCCAGTCAGGAATACTGCCCATTCCCCGCAAAATATCATCGATACTCTTAGCTTGTAATTTTTCCATCACAATTATTTTATCAGCTCCCATCTCGACCGAATAAAGCGGTCTCGGTATTCCAATATGAAGATCGGGAACCTCTTGGGAAGCGTTGAAAAAATCTTCATGAATTTCAGCTTCCTGGCTTGATGAATTTCTACCTCTAGGAGTTTCTTCATTTTTGGCAAACTTAAAACAAACTTCATCTGGATAATCCTGATTTTCAGATCGAGCCACTACAACGTAAGCGTCTCCTCCCACACCAATGGTTTCTTGATTGGTTTTCATATTTTTAATATCCAACTTTACTGATTCAGCTAAAACTGAGCTAACCTCATACTGGCCGGTTCCACCTAAAAACTTAAATTTAAAAGTGGCATTCAAACGCTTTTCAATTAGTTCCTCAGCTATCGCTAAGGCCGTGATTGAATCTTCGGCTTCATCTATTCTATTTCTATGAACTGGAAATTCAGTTAAAAATAAATATTCTGGGTTATTTAGAATTTCGTGCAGTTTTTCTTCAGCGGCATCCTCTGGGTTTAATTCTATTTTTGTTGATTCAAATGATTCCATATTTATTCTAATCGTGGGAAATTTATGATATTATCCTACCACTTTTGCAAGCAAAAGAATAAGAGACCAAAATTATATAAGACCGATTAGCTCAGCTGGTAGCGGTAGACAAACCTCCCAGCTTTATCTACCATCTCCATTGCAAAGGTGTTTAGAAAATTACATAAGACCGATTAGCTCAGCTGGTAGAGCGCTACATTGACATTGTAGAGGTCACAGGTTCAAGTCCTGTATCGGTCACAAAGTTAAATTTCCTCAGTTTTTACTGGGGAATTTTGCTTTTGGCCCCAGGACTTGAAGAGGTTAGTCAGATATTTTGGGAAGGCTTGGACCAAAATATCGACAACCTGTACTGAAACTGTAAGTTTCAAGTCCTGTATCGGTCACAATGATTAAAAAGGGGCGGGACCAAAGGTCCCGCCCC
>CAZWXM010000023.1:3538-7039 GCA_964637855.1 uncultured Candidatus Saccharibacteria bacterium
GCTTGAATTGCTCCCTCTTTAGTCTTGGCAACAAATAAATGTCGGCCTTTGTGACAGAAAATCGCTTCTTCAATACCACTAATTTCCGAAAGTTCATCCTCCCTCAAACCACCCCAAGCTTCAGGAAAAGAACATCGATCATCAAATGATTCATACCCAGTTGGAATCACTTCGGCCTTCCAGCGCAAAGTTTCACCTGAATCTGAACTGAAAATAATCGCTTTGGTATCGGGAAACTTTACGCAGTAATGTCGATAGACTGGTTTATCAAATATTAAAATAGTTTTATCGGCGGCTGCTTCATAAACTGAATCAGCGTATTGAGCCATTTCAAAATTAGCTACACCGCTCTTAATCATGCGCGCCAAAAGATCCCGCGCAAAATCTACCGCCAACAGAAACGAGCTGTCATAAACTTCATCACTTCCCCAAACTGGTTTGAATGAATTAATAACACTAAATAATTCAAATGGTCTAACTGAATGGTCATGCAGAGTATATAAAGAATGCCCATTGTCGCCCGCATCAACTGGTTGGACTAATTTTTCATCAATATAGTCAGCCACTTCTTTAGAGCCAGCTAGGCTCTCTCCTAATTCCTTCCAAACCAAACCAAACGCAGCATAGGAAATTCCGTTAGCTCGCACTGGTGCGCCTTTTTGATGATGATCAAACCGTTTATGTTCAACATCATAAATTTCTCCTACATCTACTACCCAATCAGCTGAATCAATAACGTCGTCTTCCCGAGAACGAATAATCTCAATATTTTCTTTACCAAAATTAAGTTGCAGGGCGGCCACTGCAAATACGTCATCAGGATGATAATTACCGCTGTGTGTTACTACTTTTTGCATGTGCCTACTATAACCGCAGATAGACTATTTTGCATCTATTCCGTATAGTTGATATGTGTTTATCTTATCAATTGAAACTTCCTGTGATGAAACCGCCGTCAGCTTAGTCGAAGCCCGGGGTAATTTTCCTAAGGCTACTTATGAAGTGTTGGGAAATGAACTATGGTCACAAATTGATATCCATAAGGAATATGGTGGTGTTTTCCCGGCCCTAGCTAAACGTGAGCACGCCATAACCATTGTTCCCCTACTGGAAAAAGTCATGCTAGAGGCTGGTGATTTTAAAGCCGAATATACACCGGCCATTTTACCGGAACTAGAACAAAAAATTAGAACTCTCCTCGAATATGAACCAGGCCTAGCTGAACAGTTGTTAACTTTCCACAAAGAGCATGGTAGTCAAAATGTCGACCTGATTGCTGTCACTAGTGGACCAGGACTTGAACCAGCACTCTGGGTGGGAGTTAATTTTGCTAAAGCGTTAGCTTTACTTTGGAATGTCTCCATCGTGGCAGTTAATCATATGGAAGGTCATGTACTGGCGAGTATTTATGATGTCGAAGTCGATGAGCAGTTATCTCCCATTAAATTTCCCACTATCGCCCTACTTATTTCCGGTGGTCATACTGAATTGTTACTCATGAAAGATTGGGGTGTCTATGAAAAAATTGGTCAAACTAGAGATGATGCCGTCGGCGAAGCTTATGATAAAGTCGCTCGCTTGGTTGGTATTCCTTATCCAGGTGGACCAGAGATTGCCAAGCGCGCAGAACAAGCTCGTAAACAAAAATTGCCTGAGTTTATAAAACTTCCCTCCCCCATGCTTAACTCTGGTGATTTAGATTTTTCTTTCTCTGGTCTTAAAACGGCTGTGATGTATGGCGTGAGAGGTAAGATTTTATCTGAAGACGAAATTTCCGCCTTAGCCCGCGACTTTGAAGATGCGGTAGCCAAAGTACTTTTGAAAAAGACTTTAGCGGCGATTGAAATTCATAATGCTAAAACTTTAGTAGTTGGTGGTGGAGTAAGTGCTAACGCCCATATAAAAAGACTGTTTGAAGCTACTCTCCTGACCGAATACCCAGAAGTAACGGCTTACTTCCCAAAACCCGGACTTTCAACTGACAACAGTATAATGATTGCCCTGGCTGGCCACGCTCGAGCCGACCGTGCCCTTCTCCCGACCGGTACCGATGTGCTGCGCGCTGATGGTAATCGCTCGCTGGCTTAGCTTTATCAACCTTTAAACTCATGCTACTATCGCTAAATAATAGCGTGATATTTATCTATGGATGACACTCAAAAACCCAATATTCCAGAACTGTTTCTAAAGCCCTACGATTCAAAAGAGCACGAAGATACTTTGTACTCAATGTGGAATAACTCAGGGTATTTTAATCCTGACCGCTGTCTAGAAGACGGAATTGCCACCCTAGATAAAGAGCCTTTTTCGATTGTCCTACCTCCACCCAACGTAACCGGAACATTGCATATGGGTCATGCCGCTATGCTAGCGATTGAAGATATTTTAGTCCGCTACAACCGCATGCTCGGCAAACGTACATTATGGATTCCTGGTACTGATTCAGCTTCGATTGCCACTCAATCAAAAGTCGAAAAAGAAATTTTAAAAAAAGAAAAACTCAGTCGACATGATTTAGGTCGTGAGGAATTGCTCAAGCGAGTCAACGAATTTGCAGAGGAAAGCAAGAACACCATTATTAATCAAACCAAAAAAATCGGTTCTAGTTTAGATTGGTCTCGTTATGCCTACACATTGGACGATACACGCAACAAGGCCGTAATGACGGCTTTTAAGAATATGTATGACGACGGTTTAATTTATCGCGGTAATCGCATTGTAAATTGGGACCCGAAAGGACAAACGACTATTTCTGATGATGAAATTATTTATGAAGAACGACAATCAGTTCTTTACACTTTTAAATATAGTACTGACTTCCCGCTTACTATTTCCACGACTCGGCCTGAAACCAAAGTCGGTGACTCAGCGGTCGCAGTACACCCAGATGACAAACGCTATCAGCAATATGTTGGGCAAACTTTTTCACTCACTTTCTGTGATGTACCAATTGAAGTCAAAGTAATTGCCGACAAGGAAGTCGATATGGAATTTGGAACCGGTGCGCTTGGTGTAACTCCCGCTCACAGTAAAATCGACTGGGATATGGCCGACAGAAACAACATCGCTAGCCGACCACAAGTTATCAATGAATACGCCAAAATGATGGTGGACGGAAGATTAAATGGACTCAAGGTAGAACAGGCTCGGGAAGCTGTAGTTGAGTGGTTACGAGCCGAAAATCTCCTAGAAAAAGAAGAAGCTGTAGCCCAAAATGTAGCTACGGCCGAACGAACCGGAGGAATTATTGAACCCTTACCAAAACTCCAGTGGTGGATTGATGTTAATAAGAAATTTAAACTGAAACATTCAGAAATTACCGGCATTGAAGCTGGTAGTGAAGTAACTCTAAAAGAACTAATGATTGCTGCGGTTGAAAATGGTGACACTGACATCATGCCCGAGCGCTTCAAGCGAGTCTACTTCAATTGGATTACCAATCTAAACGATTGGTGTATCTCCCGCCAAATTTGGTTTGGACACCGGATTCCGGTTTGGTAT
>CAZWXM010000023.1:7139-9285 GCA_964637855.1 uncultured Candidatus Saccharibacteria bacterium
CAGATACATTAGACACTTGGTTCTCTTCTGGACTATGGACCTTCTCGACTCTTGGTTGGCCAGAACAAACTGAAGACTTAAAAACTTATCACCCAACCACCGTCCTTGAAACTGGTTACGATATTCTCTTCTTCTGGGTGGCCCGCATGATTTTGATGAGTACTTATCACACTGGTCAAATTCCTTTCAAGCAGGTTTACCTTCATGGTCTGGTTCGTGATGAAAAGAATCGTAAGATGAGCAAATCACTTGGTAACACCATCGACCCACTCGATATGATTGCCAAGTACGGTGCTGACGCGACTCGCCTATCACTTATCATTGGCGCCGCCCCGGGCAACGATGTGCCTTTATCTGAAAATAAAATTAAGGGTTATAGCAAGTTTGCCAATAAGGTCTGGAACGTCAGTCGGTTTGTTTTAACCAACATTGCTGATGCGGACTGGGAACGTAAACCAATCCTAACGGAACGTGATAATGAAATCCTAACCACCTTAAGAAAAACCATTGCCGATGTCACCGACGAAATTGAACTGTTCAATCTCTATCTAGCTGGTGAAAAAGCCTATCATTACATTTGGCATGAGCTGGCAGATATTGTGCTCGAGGAATCAAAACCAATTATTAACGGAATAAATGATGAAGACAAATATGCTCGCCAATACGTACTAAAAGAATGTTTGGTCTCTTCTCTAAAAATGCTCCATCCATTTATGCCCTTTGTAACCGAAACTATCTGGCAAAATTCTCCCGCTGAAATTAAAGACCGAGAGTTATTGATGGTTTCTAAGTGGCCAACTCAGTAGTTAACAGTCCACAGTAAATGGGCGCGAGGGCAAAGCCCTCGCGCCCATTTGCTACAATATAACAAATGGAATCTACGCTCTTTGCTATTTCCTTCTTGGCTGGTTTAATCCCGGCCTTGTTTTGGGTTTGGTTTTGGTTACGAGAGGATAACAACCATCCAGAGCCATACTTTCTTTTAGCGATTGCTTTTATTGCTGGTATGGCCGTAGTGCCAATGGCCTTACCGATTCAAAAATTGGCCATAAATATTTACTCTGGTGACAACATCCTAGTGGTCTGGGTAATTATTGAAGAAATTTTAAAATACTCAGTCGCTTTAGCTTTAGTCTTTTGGAATACGGCGGTTGATGAACCAATTGATATGGTTATTTATATGATTATGGTGGCACTTGGCTTTGCGGCTTTAGAAAATGCTCTGTTTATTTTTAACCCTTTAACTATTGGCGAATACATGAGCTCAGTTTTAACTGGTGGATTTAGATTTTTAGGTGCTACGCTACTTCACGTTTTAGCCTCGGGAACAGTTGGAGTCTTCCTAGCAATCTCATATTATCGTTCAAAATATATCCAAGTATTAGCTGGTACATTTGGGTTGTTCATAGCCATCGTATTGCATGCCCTATTTAACTTTTTTATAATGGATGCAAGTGGAGAGACAATCTTATCCGTATTTCTTTTTGTATGGATGGGTGTCATTCTCTTGTTTCTTTTATTCGAAAAAATAAAGCTGCTCGAAAGAAATCATAAATTACATTTATAATCATCATGAAAAAACCATCATTTTTAGAAAGACTAACCGGCAATCAATCAGACGATATGGATCGCATTTTAGATGATGACCATGAATTTGGCGCTGATGATGATCTAGCAGTTGAAGAAGACGAATATGCTGAGGAAGATAATTGGCAAGATGATAGAGAAAACACTGGTACTGTTCAAGATGGTGAATTACCAGTCGATATGTACCAAACTGACGATATGATTGTGATTCGAGCTCTAGTGGCCGGAGTGAGCCCGACTGAGCTTGAAATCTCTATTACTCGCGACATGGTGACTATCCGAGGTGTGCGTGAAGAGTATCAAGAAGCTCATGATGATGGTTATTTCCATCGAGAACTATTTTGGGGTAGCTTCTCTCGTACACTACTGCTTCCTGAAGAAGTAGCTATCGATGAGGCGGAAGCACAAGAGAAACACGGCCTACTAGAAATTAAATTACCAAAACTAGACAAGCATCGTAGCACTCAACTTAAAGTTAGAAGCAACGTCGCTCATAAATAAAACAAAATCCGCTTTCTAGCGGATTTTGTTTTATTCTCTTGGCCGCAAGTTACTAAGT
>CAZWXM010000023.1:9385-10912 GCA_964637855.1 uncultured Candidatus Saccharibacteria bacterium
GTGCCCTCACCAGGAATCGAACCCAGATTTTCTCCTTAGGACGGAGTCGTTCTATCCATTGAACTATGAGGGCAGAAGTTGACATACTTTAGCATAATTTCATTTTTATTCCTCTTCGTTTGCTATACTTATTTGATATGTTACTTGATAAGGATGAACAGCAAATCTTGCAGGAGCTAACACTAGAGAATCAACGTCTTTTGATTGAAAATAATCAGCTTTTAAAAAAGATTCGCCGAGCGGCCTTATGGTCATTTTGGTTAAAAATAGTCTGGACCTTAGTAATTCTTGGAGTACCTTTTATACTGTATTACTATGTAGCTGAACCTTATTTTACTTCATTGAGCTCATCATTTCAGACTTTTCAAAGTGGGCTACAGGAAGTTCCCGGCTGGAAGCAGTTCTATCAGTCAATACGTGGGGGACAATAGTTTGAATTTATCTAAAAAATCAGTACAATAGCCTCTACTGCTCAGGTAGCTCAGTTGGTAGAGCATTTCCCTGAAGAGGAAGGGGTCGGCGGTTCGAGCCCGCCCCTGAGCACATAGCATATAAAAATACCAGAATTTATTCTGGTATTTTTGTAATTAAGTTTCACCTAGATTTATTTGCTATAATGAAAGTAATTTAAAATAAGTATATTCTTAATGATGAAAACAACATATTGGTACGTTTTAATTTTAATAGTAATAGTTGGTTTACTGTTTTTCTTTAAGCAAGATAACTCCCCTACAACAAACGAGCCGGTGGTTTCAGCTTATGATACTTTTGGTACCTGTCTGGCTAATGCCGGTGCAAAGTTCTATGGAGCTTTCTGGTGTCCACACTGCCAAGACCAAAAAGAATTATTTAGAGATTCAAAAACTATTCCTTATGTTGAATGCTCAACCGAAGATGGTGAGGGTCAAACGCAAATTTGTATTGATGAGGGTATCACTGGGTACCCAACTTGGAAATTTGCCGATGGTGCCATTATGAATGGCGCCCAGCAATTATCGGTTTTGGCTAATAAAACTAATTGTCCACTTCCCTAACTATGAGTGAGTTGGTTCAAAATCTTAATTATGTTTTAGCCCTAGGCGGTATTTTAATTTTCCTTAAAACTACCGTTTTAGCTTTTGACTTATACTCTAGTCAGGTTTTTGAGAAAATTCTTACGGTGTGGGGTATTTGGATTGCTTTTATTTTCACCTTAGCGTCTAGCTTAATGACACTGATTTACTCTGAAGTCTTTGGTTTCGTACCTTGTAGTTTATGTTGGCTCCAGCGAGTTTTTCTCTATCCGCAAGTCTTTCTCTTAGCGACCTCAATCTTATACAAGGAAAAAGTGGCTGCACGTTATGGTTTAATACTTTCCGTCCCTGGTTTAATCATCGCGACCTACCAACACTATCTACAAATGGGTGGTAACCAATTTATTGCCTGTCCAACTTCAGGTGGTGACTGTGCCAAGCGAATTATGTTTGAATTTGGTTTTGTTACTTTTCCCCTACTGTCTGCCATTTTATTTTTGTTTTTAATTGTTCT
>CAZWXM010000024.1:0-8337 GCA_964637855.1 uncultured Candidatus Saccharibacteria bacterium
CTTGCTCGGCTAAATCGCCCAGCGGTAAGGAATCAATAGGTTCAGAAAATAGTTCCTGGGCTTGGGTAGCTGAAAATACACCGAAAAGTGCAATTAAAAAAATAAGGGTAAAATTTTTCTTCATAATCTAAGGCAAGTTTTCTAGTTCGGCTCGCACCAGTGAAACTGTCCAAGAGGCAGCTGCTCCACCGTTGGCACTGACACCAATGATGCTGTTGGCGACCGTACTATTAAAACCAGCTGAAGTGGCTTTGATGGTTTGCGAAACCAAGGTACCAAAACCAGTGATTGAGGCGCCGTGACGGCGTTGACCAACACACTGCATGACAGCCGAAGTACCAGAACCAACGGTTCTAAAGTTCACCCAAACTTCAAAGGTACCAGTGTCGGTCGCGGCGGTCTGGGCCGAGAAGGTGAGAGTACAACGAGCAGTGTCGGCGGTGGTACCGTTGACACCAAAACGAATATTGAGCGCCGGTGCCGCGGTACCAGCCGCCGTCTTTGAGGCTTCAAATATCATATGGTAGCGAGTTCCGACTTGTAGTCCAGTGGCCGGAATAGCGACCGAGGAGCCAGTAACATAAGTGTCGGACGCAAAGCCTGCCCCTTGGTTGGCGGTACTTTGGTTGAAGACAGTACGGACATCTGGCGCGGCGCTACTCCAAGTAGTGCCGTTGGAAGTTAGGACGTTTCCGGATGTTCCAGGCGCGATGAAGGTAATGTTACCTGTACCGTTGCCAACTAGAAGGTTGTTGGCGGTGAGGGTATTAAGACCAGTACCACCTTGCGCTACGGTGATGTCGGCGTTATCGGTCAGGATGGCGGCCGAAGCATTTGGTAGAGTGAAAGTTTTAAGTGTAGAAGCTGGTCCAGTAAAATCCATAAAACCATTGTTGGTGCCACCATTGGCCCCTGGTAAAATCCCCGAGACACCATTGGTAAGTACTACTTGTGCCCAGGCTGGGTTGTTGCTCGCTCCAGTGTTGGAAAGATAGCGAGTAGCATTCGTGTCTTTAGCTAAAGCCGAAAGAGTGTCGGCAGCCGAACCGTACAAAATATTTCCTTGCACAACGCCACCACTGACGGCACTAAAATCGTGGCCTGGGTTGGGTGTGGCGGCAAAGACATAATTAAAAATTGAAATCGAAATCGCAAAAATTAAAATCAGACTTAAAACTTTGTTGGCAGGGGAGACGAGCGAAAACTTTTTCAAAAAAACTTGTGGTAATTTTAACATTCTCTCTAGATAATACGAAACAAATTTACGGTAATAATTTTTAAGACAATAATCGACCTCTAATGTTCTTCACAGGTAGTGATTTTTATGTCTTGCAGGCAAGGTATACTAATTAGAGGAGTGTCCTTTGGGACATAACCATTTTCGATTTGTAAATTTTATTTATTTTTAAACCCAACAACATGAGTTCTTCAATTTTACCAACCAGTATACTTAAAACTTTAGGTCTAGTTCTGGCTTTAGCTATCCTAGCTTTATCTATTCCATTTTCTGTAGCCGAAGCTGCCGCTATTACTAGTGCTTCAGACACTATGTCTTCTCTCACAGTAAGTGCTACTTCAACTCATGCGATAAGGTTTGTTACTCCAACTGGTGCCAATCAAAGCTCTGATACCATCATCATCACTTTTCCGTCTGACTTCAACTTCACAAGTAAAACCATTGGTACAGTAACCTTCACACATGGTGCTTCAACTGGTCTAGAAGCAACTGAGACTCTAGCGGCGGCTCCATCTGCATCAGCTTGGGGTGCGGTATTTTCTGGTACGCAGAACCGTATTCTTACTTTGACAGCACCATCTGATGGTACTGGAGCAGCGGTCTTGGCGGCAAGTGATAAGATTATTATTTCTTACGATGGTACTAATTCTATCAACCCAACCACCCCAGGCTCATACACCACTGCTATTTCTGGTACCTTTGGTGATGCAGGAGATATTACTGTCAATATTTTGACTAGTAACCAAGTAGATATTACAGCGACCGTACCACAATCATTAACTTTCAGTATTTCAGATACAAGTATTAGCTTTGGTACTTTGACAGCAGTAGCTGCTCGTTACGCGTCTGGTACAGCTTCAGGAGACACCTCAGAAATAGAAGCTCATAATGTGATTGTAGGGACTAACGCTTCAAATGGATACACTATGACGGTGGGTGGTTCTACTCTTACTTCTGGTCTCAATACTATTACCGCTATTGGTGCAGTTAGTTCTTCCTCCGCTGTTGGAACTGAACAATTTGGACTTCGGATGACTGCCACAGGAGGTAGTGGAGCGGTGTCTGCCCCTTATGCTGCCGCTGGCTTTGCTTTTGACTCTGGAGCCTTCCCAGACACTATCGCTACGGCTTCTGGTGCGTCATCTAATACGACTTATTCTGCTAGATATATTGCCAACATCACAGCTAGTACTGAGGCTGGAATCTATACAGGAGCAGTTACTTATGTCGCTACTGCCAACTTCTAGTGCTACAACTTTGCACTAGAGCTGATTTGAGGTATTATTTTCGGAAATGAAATCTATAAAAAACCTAGCCCTCGTACCGCTACTAATTGCTTGTTTTTTTATTGCCACACCGGCAGCTTCTGCTCTTACTATCTCTCCAGTTAAAATTGAAGTAGCTGGTGACCCTGGTCAAACCTTGCGAGGCGAACTAGAGCTGCTCAATGAGCAAGCTCAAGTTAAGACTTTCTTTTCTTCTTTTGAAAACTTCGAACCTAGTGGCGATACTGGCTCACCAAAATTTATTGGTTCAGAAGGAGGTCTAGCTACTTGGTTAGGAACACAAGCAAATGTCACAGTGTCAACTGGAGAAACAGTTAAGGTTCCTTACACTATAACTATTCCAACTGATGCTGAGGCCGGAGGATACTTTGCCGCTATCTTTTGGGGTGAACAAGATCCTACGGCTCAAACTGCTGGTGAAGTGGCAATTGGCGGTAAACTAGGCGTTTTAATCTTACTGAGAGTCAACGGTGATATCGTCGAAGAAGCTGGTATTTCAGACTTTGGTACCAGCGATGGTAAGAAGTTTCAATTCGGATTACCAATATCCCTTACTTACCGTTTTTCTAATAATGGAGGTGATAGAGTCGTACCATTAGGAGATATTTCTATAAAAAATACTTTTGGTCGTTTGACTACTACTTTACCAGCTAATACTAATGAAGGTAGTGTTTTGCCAAATAGTGCAAGAAAGTTTCAGGTTAATTGGGGGGAGGTGGAAGCTGAAACAGCGGTTAAAACTTTTTTTGGTGAAGCCAAAAAGCAATTTAATGATTTTCATTTAGGTTTTTATAAAGCTGAACTCTCGCTAGTTTCTGGTGCTACCAATCAAGTGGCGGCTGATTCATTTTGGTTTATTATTTTACCTTGGCAACTGCTTATACTTACTGTTATTGGGCTAATTATCGCCATCATATTGCTAAAGCTTTATAACGCTTGGATTATTTCTAAAAGTAAATCAAAAGCATAATGTGTGATGCTGGTCTTTCGTTCAGTATTTATATTTAGTTTATTTATACTGTGTTTTTCAGTCGCCAATATTGTAAATTCTCAGGGTTCGGGAACGGGTGAAGTAAGTATAGATGCTTTAGTGCCAGGCTGTGGCGATTATGTAATTGAAAGTGGTGAAGACTGTGATGGTAGTAATCTCAACGGTGCTTCTTGTCTAACACAAAATTTTACCAGCGGCTCACTTTCTTGTACGGCTGCCTGTACTTTTAATACTTCAGCCTGTGTTTACACACCTCCTAGTTCTGGTGGCGGTGGAGGTGGAGGAGGTGGCTCGGTAACTAGAGGCGCCCAAGTGGTTCTTTCTGGTAGAGCGTATCCAAAAAGTGAAATAACTATTTTGAAGGACGCACAAATTGTTGCTACTACTATTGCCGATGACGATGCTCATTTTCAAGTTTTAATCAAAGGCTTGTCGGCCGGTACATATATTTTTTCTTTATATGGTGAGGACAGTAAAGGGGTTAGATCATCACTGCTGACTTTTCCGGTTTCGGTGAGTCGAGGTATTTTGGCAAAAATTGAAAGTATTTTTGTCGCGCCCACTCTTACCGCAGATAAAATTGAAGTTAGAAAGGGCGACCCAGTCGTTTTGTTTGGGCAAAGTTTTCCAATTTCTGAAGTGACAATTGAGGTAAATTCTGCAGAGCAGCATTTTCTCAAAACCAAGGCTGATGCTGATGGTTTCTACTTACGTAGCTTTGATTCTTCAGTTTTGGAATTAGGTCAGCATCATGCTAAAGCACGTTCAAGCTCTGAGTTAGAAATTTCCTCACAAAGTACGGCTTATGAATTTACCGTTGGTACCAAAAATGTTTTTGCTGATGAATCAATTACTTGCTCAAAAAAAGCGGACTTAAATAGTGACTGCCGGGTTAACCTGGTTGATTTTTCGATTGTGGCCTTTTGGTATTTGCGTACTCTTACTCCAGCCTTTTCGGCTCGAGAAATTACGCATTTGAATGGCGACGGAAAAGTTAATCTGGTAGATTTTAGTATTATGGCGTTTCATTGGACTGGATAATATGCATAATTATTTTATTTTATTTTTGACGGTTTTCGGTTTAATGATTTTTTCTGTGCCAGCCGAAGCGGCAGTCGTCACAATTGATAGTGATTTTAATACCCTTCATGTTGGTGATGTTTTTACCGTTGATTTATTTGTTGATACTGAAGGGCAAACATTAAACGCGATTGAGATGGAATTAATTTTTCCAGAGGAGCTTTTGGAGTATGTTTCTAATGACGATGGGGAATCACCAGTTAGTTTATGGATTGATAAGCCCTTTTATCATGATTTAAATCTTATTACTTTAGCAGGAATTACCCCCGGGGGATTTATTGATAGAGAAGTAAATATTTTAACGATAACTTTCAAGGCTAAAAAAATTGGGCAAGGTAATATCGAAATCAGTAAAGCTGATTTACTATTGCACGATGGTTTGGGTACCGCGGCCAATGTTACTAAGCAGAATCTTCATATTTCTGTCAGTGAGGGAGAGTCAGAAATCGCCTATAACGCCGTCGATGATGAAGTACCGGAAAGTTTTACGCCTGAAGTTATTCAAGATGCAGATGTGTTTGAGGGAGCTTACGCCCTAATTTTTGCCACTGAAGATAAGGGTTCGGGAATTGATCATTTTGAAATCAAGGAAGGATTTTTTAGTACTTATACTTTAGCTGAAAGTCCTTACAAGCTTAAACACCAATCGCTCGACCAGAAAATCTATATTAAAGCAATTGATAAATTGGGTAATCAGCGAGTTGAAATTTTCTATCCACAAAATTGGCAACCTTGGAACGAACAGACTGGGCTAATTGTTAGTATACTTATATTGTGCGTTCTTACTTTTTTAATCTCCAGGAGATTTGTTCTTTCTCTATTAAGAAAATAGTTTTAGTTTTCTTTCTATTTCTGGTTTTTCCAGTAGCCGCTTCGGCTGCTTCGCTCTCTTTTTCTCCAGCGGCTGGTACTTATCAAGAGGGGGCTAGTCTGACGGTGGGAGTTTTTGTTGGTAGTGGTGGTACTGCTCTTAATGCCGTCTCCGGAGTAGTGTCTTTCCCAAATGATATTTTAGAAATTACTTCAATTTCAAAAAATCAGTCAATCATTTCACTGTGGGTGCAAGAACCGTCATTTTCTAATTCTGCTGGCACCGTCAATTTTGAGGGAATTGTTCTCAATCCGGGATACAGTGGCTCAAATGGGCGAGTTTTAAATATTACTTTTAGAGTTAAGGCCGCTGGTGAAGCCAATTTAGCTTTTAGTGCTGGATCAATTTTAGCTAATGATGGTGAGGGTTCAGAAATACTGTCTGGTAAAGGAACGGCTAAGTATCAGCTTACAAAGGCCACTTTGGCTGAACCAGAGGAAGATTCAGTAGCTGCGGAGGCTCCAATTGCAAATTCGGCTTTGGCACCAAGTATTGCTTCAGCCAGCCACTCATTAAATGGTTGGTCCAATCAAACAACTGGCGTCTTTAATTTTGACCTAACTGAAGATATTACTTCGATTCGCTTATTACTTGATGATGACCCAACTTCCATTCCACTCGTAGTCTATACACCACCAATTACTAGTCGGGAGATTAAGGACCTTGATGAGGGAGTTTCTTATTTACATGTGCAATACAAAAATGCGGAAGGTTGGGGTGAAATCCTTCACTATAAAATCCAGATTGATACCGTTGCACCAGATAGTTTCGTTATAAAAGAAGTGGCAACTTCAACCTTCTTATTTGAAGCGAGTGATGCCGAAGCTGGAATTTTAGATTTTGAAGTTCAAATTGATGGTGGAGAAGTCGTTAAATTTATTGATGATGGTAGTCACATTTACCGAGCACCAGAATTGCCTTCTGGCGAACATACCTTATTTGTAAAAGCGTTTGATGCGGCCGGTAATTTTGCTACAGCGACAGCTTCATTTGTTGCGTTTACTCCTACTCCGACACCGGTAGCTGAAGTAAAATCAGAGGTACCAGCTGTAAATAATATGCTTGTCCAAAACGGGACAATCCTGATTACTATTCTCTCGATTATTATTCCTAGTCTAGCTCTTATATTATTACTAATAGCCTTACTATTTTTGGCTTGGCGTTCGGTCGGTGGCTTGCGTAAGCGTATAGATAAAGAAGTTTTGGAAGCTAGGGTAATCATTCATAATGCCTTTACACTACTTAAAACAGATTTAGAAGAAGATATTGAAACTCTCAAAAAAGCTAATACTAAGCGTAAACTAACTAGAGAAGAAGCCAAGATTCTCAAGCGACTGCAAAAGAATCTTGATGAAGCCGAAAAAGTGATTAATAAAGAAGTATCAGATATAGAAAAAGAGCTGAATTAATAATTTTAGGGAAGCGATGTGTTAAAATGCTCTTAATATGACAAAAAATAAGCATAAAGATTTTAAATACTTCCTGAGCACACTCTCGATTGTGATTGGTCTGGTTATGATCTGGCGAGGAATATGGCATGTGCTAGATGTAATCGAATTGAGATTTTTTGGCGGTGAGATGTTTTGGACAGCTATCGTTGGGATTATTATTGGAATTTTGCTTTTATATATTCCAGATCGAGACTTAAAAGAAATTGAAAAGTTATAATAGTAGTTTGAGATAATCATAATTATCTAATGGTGAAAAGAATTTCTAGTGGAGTCGTTCATACTGTGCCAGCGGATTTAAAAAAAATCTTAGTGTCTTCAGAGAAACTGAGTCTGGCTTGGAATGATTTAACACCATTGGCACGCAATGAATGGATTTGTTGGACTACCTCAGTAAAGAAAATTGAAACTAGAGAAAAACATATCGAGCGTTTGAGTAATGAAGTAGCTAAAGGGAAGCGCCGACCATGTTGCTGGCCAGGCTGTCCGCATCGAAAGTAAGTTTAAAAATACAAGTAGAGATTTGCTTCGCTATCTCTTATTTATCACACGCTCCGACGTCCGCCTCTTACTACAAGCATTTAATCACTGCGAACGCTCAAAATAAGTGATAGCGAAGCAACGGCTTAGGAGACACTAGTAATATAATGGTATCTGTGTCATACTCCGGCTAATGAATAACTTTAAAGGAGGAGGCTTTAAGCCGGGAGGAAGTAGATTTGGAGGAAAACCATCATTCAAAGGAGCTGGTCGTAATGAAGGTAAGCGTTTTGACGGAGGTAAGAAGTTTGGTGGTAATGATAGAGGTTCTGCTCAATCAGAGCAATTTAAGACTACTTGTTCAGAGTGTCATAAGGCTTGTACAGTACCGTTTAAGCCATCGAGCGATAAGCCGGTTTACTGCAGTGATTGTTTTGGAAGAAGGCAGTCTGAGGAAAATCGCGGTGATCAAGCTGGGGGACGAAATAGTCGACCAAACTTTACTAAGGCTCCACGAGAAGAACGTTCACCACGACATGACGTTTCAAGAGGGCAAAGTGACGTAGCGATTCTTGAAATGAAGCGCCAGCTAACTAATTTGGAAGAAAAATTAAATCGGATTCTAGATATAATTAATCCACCATTACCATCTCCGAAGGCTCAGTCGGTTTTAAAAACAGCCGTGCCTGAAATAGAGGTTAAAACTAAAGTGACTAAACCAGTGGCTAAAAAAGTAGTTGAAAAGAAAACTAAAGCCACCGCTAAAGTGGCTGCCAAGCCAGTGGTTAAAAAAGTAACTAAGAAAGTTGCAGTTAAGAAATAGGCTGATTAATAAAAGTTAAAAAAACATCCAAAGGGATGTTTTTTTTAAACTCATTTAGTAACAGTTTTTTTTAATTAAACATAAATAGGCTGTATAATGAATGCATTATGAATATACACCC
>CAZWXM010000024.1:8437-10255 GCA_964637855.1 uncultured Candidatus Saccharibacteria bacterium
TTTTTTAATTAAACATAAATAGGCTGTATAATGAATGCATTATGAATATACACCCGTTATTTGTCCATTTTCCAATTGGAATTTTAGTTCTTTACACCGCTTTCGAAATTCTTCGCTTTAAAATTTTAACTAGACAAGCTTACTATTTTCCTTTGAAAGCCATTCTGGTTATCGCTGGAACTTTAACTGGACTGCTGACATTATCTACTGGTGAAATGGCAGAGCATATTGTATTAGCAACTGAGCCAGGCAAAAAAGATTTGATTGAAATGCACGCTATGTTTGGGGGCGCTACCATAACCCTCTATGCAATAATTGCTGGTTATTATTTAGCGATATGGTTAAAGCAATCTGGATATTTTATGGGGTTGGTTAACAACTCATTGGTATTAAAGTTGGTTAAAATTATCTCGCCGTTAGTTATTCCTCTTTCTGCAGTTGGCCTGGTTACTATTACTATAACTGGTGGTTTAGGAGCATCGATTGTTTATGGTCCAGAAGTAGATCCATTTGTGACTTTCATTTATCACCTGTTTTTCTAATTTAAGCTAAACTAATTATAAGTAACTTATCCTTCCATAACATATTTATCACACGCTCCGACGTACGCGGTTTACTACAAGCATTTAATCACCGCGAACGCTCAAAATATGTTGTGGAAGGATAAGGCAGAATTAAATTAATTTACAAAACTACGAATTGATTGTATTCTATAAAAGTCTAGATTATCTTTCTTGAAAGGAGAGCGACGTGATTATTAATTTAGAGAAATTCAAGTTTGGTTCTTTTATAAATAGTGCAATTCTAGTAGTTCCTTTAGCCTTGATAGCGCTGCTATTACTAGCAGTACTTGGTGTTTCTTCATACCAGACTTTTTTTATTGAAGATTAACCAATAATTTACGGGGTACTAGCTATTTGGTTATCATTTGTATTTACTATTTGTTTCGCTCTATCTCGTAGGGTTGCGACTAAAAAATATTACAAATTATATAACTATGCTGCTTACTTTTTTGTAACCTACTCAGTAGTGTTGGCGGTAAAAATAGCCTTTGATTTTCTTAGTAATCTAAGGTCTTATCTATGAAGGTAAATAGCTTATGTTAAACCACTTAAATAATATTTATTTAAGTGGTTTTTTCTTAATATAATTTGACTATATTGAAAGTCGCAGTATAGTTTAATTTGAAATTTTGTTATTTTTTAAATGAGTCACTAATTGATGAGAGGTGAGCAAATGAATGTTTATATTCTAGTAGGAATGCCTGGAGTCGGGAAAACAAAAATCGGGTTTGGTTTGTCTAAACTGGTTGGTTACAACTTCATTGATACTGATAGATTAATTGAAGATACATATAATCAACTTTATTTGAATAGTGATAGGCATTTAGCTTTAGATGAAATAGTCGATATAGTGGGTGAAGAAGAATTTAAAAAACTTGAAGAAAAAGTTATTTTAGATTTGACTCCAATTACAGATATTATTATTGCTACTGGCGGTAGCGTAATTTATTCAGATAAATCAATCGCCAAACTGAGGTCAATTGGTAGGGTTATTTACCTTAAGGACAGTACAACCAATATTTTTAGTAGAATTAAAAACCTAAAAAGTAGAGGTGTAATTGGTTTTAGGGAAGGAATGACATTTGCTGATTTACATCAGGAAAGAGCGCGGTTGTATAAAAAGACGGCCCATTTTACATTTAATCGTGAGTCACTAAATAAGGATGAAGTAATAGCTGAGTTAAAAAAAGTCATTATCAATTAGTGAATTTCAAGGATATAACAACAATTTGTTATATCCTTTTTATTTTGTAAT
>CAZWXM010000025.1:0-9703 GCA_964637855.1 uncultured Candidatus Saccharibacteria bacterium
ACTTACTTGATGCTAAAGGCTACTGGCTAAAACAAGAACAAAAGTCTATCTTTTTCGGTATTGGAGCCTCAATATTGGTGGCAGCATCAGTGGTTTTTGGTTTTACACACATCGCTGCGCCAACTGAAGTCCGGGAACAAAAGCTTGATGCCACCCAAATCTCTGATCTCCAAAATATCCAATGGCGAATTCAGGATTATCTAACTCTAAATGGCACACTGCCAGCTGCCTTAGAGGATATTGAGACTCAAGTACCATTACAAGCAGCGCCAGAGGGACGACCAGATTATAGATACGAAGTGACTGATACTGGTTTCAACCTTTGTGCCACTTTTGCTAAGGCTTCACTCCCAGATGAATTTATGTTTTCAAAAGCGATTACTGTAGGTGAAGGCGAAAAGGGAATCATCATCAATCCCGACAACTGGGAACACGGTACAGGTGAGGTTTGTTTTGAGCGAGTTGTAAAATAAATTTTACAGACACTAGATTCAATGGCAAAATAAGACCCTAACTAATTAGGGTCTTATTTTATTACTTATGCATAAAAAGTTTGAACATTCTGAAATAGAAAATAAGTGGCAAGCTAAGTGGCAAGCCGACCATATCTATAAAACCACCGACAATTCCCCTAAGCCAAAGGTTTTTGTTTTGGACATGTTCCCGTACCCGTCGGGCGAGGGATTGCACGTTGGTCACCCTAAGGGCTACATCGCGACCGACATCTATTCACGCTTCAAGCGTATGACCGGACATGAAGTCCTGCACCCAATGGGCTTTGACGCTTTTGGTCTACCAGCCGAAAACTTTGCGATTAAAAATAAAATCCATCCGAGTGTTGCTGTCGAGAAAAATGTCGCGCGCTTTAAGGAACAATTATCAATCCTGGGTTTTGATTATGATTGGGACAGGGAAGTAAATACTACCGACCCGGCTTTTTATAAATGGACGCAGTGGATTTTTATTCAACTGTTTAAAAAAGGTTTAGCCTTTGAAAGCTATGAACCTATCAACTGGTGCCCAGGTTGTCAGACTGGTTTGGCCAATGAAGATTTGGAAGCCGATGGTACTTGTGAACGGTGTGGTTCGGTGGTGGAGAAAAAACCCATGCGGCAGTGGGTGCTAAAAATTCGTGAGTACGCCGACCGTATGCTAGCCGATTTGGACACACTAGATTGGCCAGAACATATTAAAGAAGCTCAACGCAACTGGATTGGTCGCTCTCTCGGCGCAGAAATCGATTTTGCGCTGTCTGTAGGAGAAAAGGTGACTGTCTTTACCACTCGGCCCGATACGCTCTTTGGCGCAACCTACATGGTCTTGGCGCCGGAGCATGAACTTGTACATAAATACAAGGATAGTATTTCTAACTGGGACGAAGTCCACGCTTACATAAAAGAAGCCGCCAATAAAAAGGAGATGGACAGATTGGATGATACAAAGGAAAAGACTGGCGTTCGCCTAGAGGGTGTTACGGCTATCAATCCAGCCAGCGGCGCAGAAATTCCAGTTTATATCGCTGACTATGTATTAGCTTCGTACGGGACAGGAGCAATTATGGCGGTACCAGCGCATGACCAACGCGATTTTGATTTTGCAAAGAAGTTTGGGATTGAAATTAAGCAAACTATAGTTCCTTGTGCTAATGACACAAACAACCCTCCCAAACCAGGGTTAGAGGAAATAAAACGAGATACGGTTATTGTTCACCTTAAAAATTTATCAACTGGAAAATATGCCTTGTTAGATTGGCATGAGTCACTAGACGGAATCACGACTGCTATCATGGGTGGAATAGAGGCGGGACAAACTCCTGAAGAGGCAGCCTTAGCTGAAATACGGGAAGAAGCTGCACTAGAAAACATTCGTATAACCAAACGAGCTAAATGGATTACTGCGGCTAAATATTGTGCTTCACATAAAAATCAAAATCGATGTGCCCATACTTACGCCTTTATCGCCGAAGTAGATAATCTTGATTCACAAGGTGAAATTCCAGCAGCCGAACAGAAAATACACACTTTGCACTGGGTTAATGAAACGGAAGTTTTATCTAAACTAACACCTGATCACCAAAAACAAGTTTGGGAAATATTAAATAGTGAAGATAAATCTCTGTCTGGCAGTGGCTACCTAATGAACTCAGGCGAATTTGATGGGATGGATTCTGACGCGGCCAAAGTCGCTATCACGAAAAAAGTCGGTGGACGGATGACCAGCACCTACAAACTAAAAGACTGGGTGTTTAGTCGTCAGCGTTACTGGGGTGAACCGATTCCAATCGTGCATTGTGAGCACTGTGGCGCAGTCGCACTACCAGAAGACCAATTGCCGCTAACTCTACCTGAAGTAGAAAATTACGAACCAGCTGGTGATGGACAATCACCACTAGCCAATATCACCGATTGGGTAAACACCACTTGTCCTAACTGTGGCGGAGCAGCTAAACGCGAAACCAACACCATGCCCCAGTGGGCAGGTTCGTCTTGGTACTATCTGCGCTACATGGACCCAAAAAATGAACAGGAATTAGTATCTAAAACCAATGAAAAGTATTGGGCACCGGTCGATGTTTATGTCGGTGGCGACCACGCTGTAAGACACTTAATCTACGCTCGTTTCTGGCATAAGTTTTTATATGACATTGGTGTTGTATCAACAAGCGAACCTTTCCAGAGATTGGAGTTCTTAGGATTTATCTTGGCTGAAGATGGGCGCAAGATGAGCAAGCGGTGGGGAAATGTGATTAATCCTGATGACATTGTGAAATTGGTTGGGGCCGACACCCTCCGGATTTATGAAATGTTCATGGGTCCTTTTGAAAATACGATTGCTTGGAGTCAGGATGGTTTAGTCGGAGCCCGTCGCTTTCTAGAACGAGTGTATGGACTCCGCGAGCACATCAAAGAAACTGAACCCGACACCATAACTAGTCAGCTACACAAAACCATCAAGAAGGTAAGCGAAGATATTGAAGGTTTCAAATTCAATACTGCTGTCAGTGCCATGATGATTTTCCTAAATCAGGCTGAAACTACTGGTATTGCCAAAGATACATACCAAGCCTTTTTGAGACTTTTGGCGCCGTTTGCACCACATATGGCCGAGGAATTATGGGCTGAATTTAGTTCAGATAGTATTCACTTAGCGGAGTTCCCAACCTTTAACGCCGACTTAGCCAAAGACAAGGAAGTAACTATCGGGGTACAAATCAACGGTAAGATGCGAGGACAAATTACTATTGCCCCAGACGCCACTGAAGCGGAAGCCATGGCCGCAGTGAGTGATAATGAGGTTCTGAAAGAGAAACTGACCGCTGGTGAACTCCAAAAAGTAATCTACGTGTCAGGCCGGATTTTGAACCTAATTGTGTCTGAAGGGTAGATGTTTAAAAGTATTGACCGAATCTAGCAGATATGTTATAAATTCGGCTACGCATTGGAAATTAAGCAAGTAATTAATCCAACTTCCAAAAATATTAAAAATTTATGATTTCATTTAAACCCAAACAAATCACCAAGATTTTGTTAGAAGTTCTACCAGAGCGAGCTCGCGATGTCCTTGAAAAGCGCTACGGATTGAGTAAGGATGGTGAAACTTTCACCCTTGAAACTATTGGTCAGTCATATGGCATCACTCGAGAACGAGTTCGTCAGATTGAAAACTACGGTATTCAATCAATCCAAAAATCAGAGGTGTACAAGAAGAATTATGATCTTTTCATTGAACTACAAAAACTAATTGACCAGCTTGGTGGTGGTCTAATCGCTGAACACGTTCTACTTGATGAACTAAGCGATGATCCAATTGTACGAAACCATATCTACTTCTTGCTAGTAGTTGGTGATACTTTCTACAAAGGAAAAGAAAATCCGCAATACGCTCATCGTTGGTTTACAGAAAAGAAAATGGCCGACATGGTGGAAAAAGCTCTACAGAATGTCTACAAACAACTTAAGCGCGACGAGTTAGTAACTGAATCAGAAATCATAAACCGATTTAAGACTGAGCTGGCTGACGAAATCGCTGACGCTCATGACGAAGAAGTTCTAAAGCGTTGGTTGAAAATCTCAAAGCAAATCGGACGTAATCCACTAGGAGACTGGGGACCAGCCGATAGTCCAAACATTCGAGTTAAGGGAATCCGTGATTTTGCTTACCTTGCAGTCAAGCGACATGGTTCACCAATGCACTTCCGTGAAGTAGCAGAAACTATTAATGAATTATTTGGTCACGAAGCTCATGTAGCTACCACTCACAACGAGCTAATTAAAGACGCTCGATTCGTACTAGTTGGACGCGGTCTCTACGCTCTAACTGAATGGGGATACACTGCCGGAGTAGTGAAGGATGTACTACGAGAAATCCTAACTGCCGAAGGCCCACTCTCAAAAGAAGAAATCATCAGTAAAGTAAGGAAGGAACGCTATGTTAAAGATAATACTATTTTAGTAAATCTTCAGGACACAAACCTGTTCAAGAAACTAGCCAACGGCACTTACGCTTTGGTTGAATAAATTTAAAAAGCCGACTGGATATTTATCCAGTCGGCCTTTTTTATGGTGTACAATATAGCTACATGACAGAGTCTACGAGTGCCAAGCTGGTAAATGTAATGACCCCGCTATTTTTGTTTATTGCGATGTTGTTAATGTCGTATGTTTTTGCCGCCCTTAATGTAAACATCAAACCAATTCTAGCGATTGTAATCGCCTTGTCACCACTTTGGTTACCATACCTCCTTTTTCATGTCACTTTTGATCATTGGATGTGGTCCGTACATGAAAAATATAAATACACTCAAGGACGAACTACTTTAAGAATTAAATTGCCCCAAGAAGTTTTGAAGTCGCCAGAAGCAATGGAAAGTGTTTTTACTCAAACCCACAATGCTGCCAACGTAGATAACTACATGCAAACTTACTTTGAAGGTAGGCATCCTTTGGTTTATAGCTACGAAATAGTTTCAGTCGGTGGTGAGGTTAGATTTTATGCTAATGTGCCAACCAAAAAAGGCAAGAACGCGCTCGAGGCTCAACTCTATGCACAATACCCAGGAATTGAAGTGACCGAGGAATTGATTGACTATACTTCCGAAGTAAAGTGGAACCCAAAGGAGTGGGACATGATTGCTTTTCATATCGGCAAGCGATCAGATGATTACTTACCCATTAAAACCTATATTGATTATGGTTTAGACAAGCAACCAAAGGAAGAGCTTAAATTTGAGCCGATGTCACCATTAATTGAGCATTTAGGAACAGCCAAGCCACATGAACATGTTTGGGTACAATTTTTGGTAGTTGCTCACGACAAGAAAAATTTAAAACGCGGAAGTTTATCTGACGTACCAACCTGGGAAAAGGCAGCTGTAGCAAAAATTAATGAAATAATGAAGCGCGATAGCACTGGAGTAGCTCTAACTAATGAAGAAACCGATATCCGACCAGTCTTAACTACTTCTGAGCGAGATTCCGTGGCGGCTATTGAACGAAATATTTCTAAGTACGCCTACGAGTTTGCGATTAGAGCGATATATATAACCAAAGCCGGAAAATTTGACCCTGAAATGATTGGTCCGTTACTGAAATCATTTTCACAGTACGACATGCTCGGTAGAAATAGTATCGGCGTAAGATGGCGAACTGACTTTGACTATAATTTTATTTCTGACTTAAGTGGTCAAAGAAAAATAAACTTAAAAAAGCAAGAACTGGAATATTACAAAAAGCGTTTTTACCTACATGGTGATAATAAAAATGGCGCCGATAAGATGAAGGTTTTATCAGTTGAGGAATTAGCTACTATGTTCCATATTCCAGGTAGTTCAATCATTACTCCAAACCTAACTCGAGTAGAATCAACCAGAAAAGAAGCCCCAGCCAATCTACCAATTCAATTACCGACCAACTAAATTTTATATGCTTGAAGACACTGAATACCTTGATGTTGATTATGCTTCTAATCAAAAGACCAATCGCATTCTAAATCTTGGCCGATCCATAGAGTTTTTTGCGGTTAGTTTATTTATTATTATTTTCCTGGCCCTTTTGGCTTTTTGGCAAATAAACAATCTAAACAAACCCAGCGAAAACTTCCCAACGCTACAAATGATTACTATCGAGCCCGGAACAGATGTAAAAACTATCGCTCAGTCATTAGAAAGCCAATCGGTGGTTAAATCTGGATTGTTACTCTACTACACTCTAGTCATGCTTAATGAGCCAACTCAAATTAAAGCTAGTTCATATATTTTCGAGGCTCCGATGACTACTTTTCAGATTGCTAAAAGATTAACTGAAGGGGACTTTGACACTAATTTGATTCGAATCACACACTATGAAGGGGAGCGAGCAACTGCTCTAGCCGCAAGAATGTCTGAACAGCTAGATAATTTTGACGCTGCTAATTTTATCCTTATCGCTGAGCCACATGAGGGAAAACTTTTTCCAGATACTTATTTTGTACCTGAAAACTATACGGCTGAAGAATTCCTAGACTTACTTTTAACTACCTTTGCCAAAAAAATTAATCCCTTAAAGGACCGGATTTCTAGCCACTCACTATCACTAGATGAAATATTAGTTTTGGCTTCAATTATTGAAAGAGAAGCTGATGACTTCACTTCAAAGAAAATGGTATCAGGAATTTTACAAAATCGATTAGCTATTGATATGCCACTACAAGCGGATGCATCGATAGAGTATATTCTTGATAAACCTCTCAATGAACTAACGTCCGAGGATTTAAAAATTGATTCACCATACAATACGTATTTGAATCTTGGTCTACCACCAACTCCAATTGGAAATCCCGGACTAGAAGCCATCGAAGCTGTCTTGGAACCAACGCCATCAGATTATTACTATTACATCACTGATGAGGAGGGTGAATTTCATTATTCAACTACCTATAACGAACATCTTAAAAATATTAAGCAGTACTTACGTTAGCTTTAACTTTGTGCTAATTTAGCGTACATGAATGAGTCAAAAACAGTATTGGTTGGACTTTCCGGCGGCGTCGACTCCTCAGTCGCTGCCTTAAGACTAATTAATGAAGGCTACACTGTAGTTGGAGTTTTCATAAAAGTTTGGCATCCGGATTTTATGATTTGCAACTGGGAGGCAGAGAGACTGGATGCAATGCGAGTGGCCGCACATTTGAATATTCCTTTTTTGACTTGTGATGCTGAAGCTGACTATCGCGATGATGTGGCTAATTATTTTATTGAAGAGTACCGCGCCGGACGCACCCCAAACCCTGATGTAATGTGCAATCAATATGTAAAGTTTGGCGCCTTTATGCGTTTTGCTAAAGAGCGGGGAGCCGACTTTATAGCTACTGGTCACTACGCGCAAAGAGTTGAAGGTGATAAGGGCGCAGAAATGCATCGCGGTCTAGATACTAATAAAGACCAAACCTATTTTTTATGGACTCTTAGTCAAGCTCAACTTGAGTATTCACTTTTTCCCGTCGGCAATACCACTAAAGACATAATTCGACAGGAAGCTGAAGCCGCTGGTATACCCACCGCCCAAAAAAAAGACAGTCAGGGAGTTTGTTTCCTTGGCCACGTCGATATTCCAGAATTTTTATCACACTACATAGAACTTAAAGCGGGAGCGGTCTTAAATGAAGCTGGTGAAGTAATTGGCGAACATGACGGAGCTAATGTTTATACCTTGGGACAAAGACAAGGTTTTAGACTTAATACCCACGATGCTAACCGACCAGCCATGTTTGTTATCAGCAAAGATTTAACTAACAACACTATTACTGTCGCCAATAAAATTCCCGTTATGACTGAGTCAGCTAATCTTACTTTGCAAAAGTATGTTTTGCGCAAACAAATTAATAGCGGTGACTTAATTGAAGCGCAAATTAGATATCGTCAAACTCCATTCACAGTCAGAGTGATTTCTGTCACTGATACTAATTTAATTCTCCAACCAACTAGTGAAACTGAACTAGGTGCAGTTGGTCAATCCTGTGTATTATACCGAGGAACTGAATGCCTTGGAGGTGGTACAATTATTTAATGGCGACCAAGATATATAAGGCTGATGGAACAGCTGAGTACTTTAAAATTGAGAAGCTAAGACGCTCGCTTCGTCGGGCTGGTGCTACACCAGACGAAATAAACGAAATCATTATTGATGTGGAGAAAATTCTTTATGATGGAATCAAAACTCAAGAGATTTATCGTGAAGCCTTTTCTTTACTAAGGAGTAGCCGCCCTACAGCCGCCGCGCGTTACTCATTGCGTCGAGCTTTGTTCAATCTTGGTCCGACTGGTTTTCCGTTTGAAGTTTTTTTGGCAAGACTGTTTGAATTTGATGGCTACAAAACTCAAACCGGAATAATTATTCAAGGTCACTGCGCTCCGCACGAAATTGATATTGCTGCTTACAAAGATGACCATAGCTTTGTTGGTGAAGCTAAGTTCCATTCTCGACCAGGAACAAAATCTGATTTGCAGGTAGCAATGTATTCTTACGCTCGGCTATTGGACTTACGCGAAGCCACTATTTGTACCGAGGATATCTGTGGAATCAAAGAATTCTGGTTAATCACCAACACTAAATTCACGACCACTGCTTTAACCTATGGCAATTGCGTTGGTTTAAATATGCTTAGCTGGGATTACCCTAAAAATAATAATTTGCACGACCGAATTCAAAGAGCAGAAATGTACCCGATTACCGTTATCCAGAACCTAACCGCCGCTCAAGTCACAGTTTTAATCTCTAAAAATATTATCCTCTGCAAGGATATCCTTGAAAATAAGCACCAACTTAGACATCTTCACCTTTCAACCAAGAAACAAGAGGCTCTAATTCAGGAAGCAGAAGAAATTTGCCACTCAGCCAAATAAGCATGAAAAACTCTAGTTCTGTCAATGTTTCAGGGCTATTTTACTATGATATGATTATTTCATTATTCAATTCAGCAAAACATTAACTTAAGTATGGTAGATGAAAAACAAGAAGCACAAAAGACATTAGTCGCTTTTGTGGTAGGACTCCTTATCGGTGGAATGCTAGTCTGGGCCTTTTCAGGACCAACTGCCAGTGCTCCGACAACTGAAGAAAAAAATGCAGATAAAGAAGTAGCTAAAGATACAAACAAAGATACAACTGAATCTTCTGACAAAAAAACTGGTGATGCGTCAACTACTGAAGCTAAGCCGGAATTAAAAGTCGGTAAGGGTGAAGTAAATGTACCAGATCAAAATGCCAGCATGTCAATTAAACTTGATAGTGCGACTTACCCAGTTAGTGAGGGTTGGATTGGAGTACGTGACTACAACGACGACCGTCTAGGTATGATTCTTGGTGTAGTACGTTTTAGCGAAGCTCAAGGATTAATTCCTTCAGAAATCGTTTTACAACGTTCAACTAAGCCAGGTAATAAATATGCGATTGTTATCTTCACAGAAGATGGTGACAAGAACTTCAACCTAGCTGGTGACGTACAAATTGATACAATTTTCGACACTTTCACTGCTCAATAAATAACTAGCTTTATTGAAATTATAAAAGCCCGCAAAAGCGGGCTTTTATAAAATATTCCCCTAATAACATATTTATCGCACGCTCCGATGTATGTTAACTACTATGAGCACTTAATCCTCGCGGACGCTCAAAATATGTTATTAGGGGAATATAAAAATTACTTCCATCATTGACAAATTAGTTAA
>CAZWXM010000026.1:0-9644 GCA_964637855.1 uncultured Candidatus Saccharibacteria bacterium
CGGATTTCATTTAGTCTCTCTTCGGCAAAAGCCAGGTGCAACTTGGCCTTAGCTTCGTCATTATTAATAATCGCTAGATGCGCTTTTTCTAAAGCTCTATCAACTGGAAACAATAAGTCTCCGGGTCGAGCTTCATTGGAAGCGGCGGCAGTTCCGCCTACTCCAAGCATGAGTAAAACGGCTAAAGCAATTGGGGCCATAGGGGTTTTGATTTTAAAGTTAAATAAAAATGGCGACGGAACCGGTTGCGGATTTAAAACTTCAGCCTGGATTCGATTCCAAAGTACATTTTTCTGCTCGCTCGAAAGTGAAGCTTGGCGAGCATTTAAGATTTCTTCAGTTTTGTTATTTTCATTCATATACTTAATTTGAATCTAAAACCGCTGATAAAGTTTTGAGGGCACGGTGATGTCTCACTCGTACCGCCGACTCGGTCATATCTATGAGTGTGGCAATTTCCGGGAAGGTGTAGCGTGACCAGTGGTGCAAAACTACAATTTCTCGAGTGGTATCGTCCAGACTCTCCAAAGCAACGGACACTTCGTCCTTTATTTCTAAGTCTAGTTCTGGAGTGGAATAAATTTCTTCATCAAACGAAGTCATGCTAGCGGCCGCTTTAGTGTGTTTGTCAGCGTAGTGTTTGGCCAATTTGCGTTTAGTAATTTTAAACACAAAACCATAAAACTCTTCTTCTGACGAGTAGGTAAAACTTGGTAAAGCTTTATACAAATCTACGAACACCTCCTGGGTTAAGTCCAAAGCACTATCTTCTGTGTTAGTGCGGTACTTAACATAGTTATAGATTTTATCTACTAAATGTTCGTAAATCTGCTTAAAACTCTCCGCATTACCAGCGGCTGCTTTTTCAATAACTGGTTTAATATCAGATATATTTTCCATACTGCTTCACTCAACCATAACATGTCTACTTTTATTTAAAACGTTACAAGCTAAAATTTTTGTTTTGTATCTTAAAACCACTTTTTAAGCTAAGATTATTTATATGTATTATTTTATCTTTGGTTTGATTGGATTATTTTTAGTTTGGACGGTTGGTAGCTATTTAGTAATTCGCAATCTTGAAGAACCAAAATACGCTGTCCTAGAAACCAAAAGTGATTATGAAATTCGTGAGTACGCTCCATATTTAATTGCTGAAACTAGAGTGACTGGAAATTACGATGAAGCCACCCGTCAGGGCTTCCGAATTATCGCTGATTACATTTTTGGTAACAACGTAAGTCAATCTAGTATTGCGATGACTGCCCCGGTACTAGAAAATAAAGCTTCAGAACCAATCGCCATGACAATACCTGTTTTAGAAACAGAAACTAATTCTGAAGAAAGAGTAATTTCTTTCGTCCTACCCTCTGAATACACCCTTGCTACTTTACCTAGACCCAACAACCCCGAAGTAAACATCCGCGAAGTTGGTACTAGAAAAGTAGCCGCTTTAAAATATACTTGGTACCCAACCGCCGCTCGAGCTGAAGCTAAAAAAACTGAGTTAAAAAATTTATTAGCTCAAGATGGATTTGTTATTGCTGGAGATATTCAAGTCGCTCGTTATAATCCCCCACTTTCTATGCCTTTAATGCTTAGAAACGAAATTCTTATACCGCTAGAATAAATTATAAATTTCTCGGGTCGTAGGCCCAATGCAAAATCGCTTGGCGCTGCCTCGGCCTACAGTGTTGGTCGCCCTTGCGACAGTTATGAATAATTTGTGAGACGTGGCGAGTAATCGCTTTCCAGCGTTTTATTTGTCGCTCATCATCTTTGTGTCGTCTACCTAAATAATAGCGGCAATACCACTGAAACCAACCCCGTGGGTCATCTTGATGAATCCATCCCTTAGCTTTCCAAACAGACAAAGGCTGACTAGCCTTAACGCCGTAATAATTTAGCTCTTTATGTTGTTTACCATCTGGTGAAAGCTTAGCGTTTTTAAACCAAGCTTTAGGAAATTCCTCTGGTCTATCGCCAAAATAAAGTCCACCAAAAATACCTAATTCGAGCATCTCAGCTGGTGTCAGATGGGGTTTAAAATCTGGATGAAAATTCTTACCCACCGGCTCAACTATTTCGTAAGCGTAGTTGGTCTGCATTGTATCGTTTACTAGTATCTTTTTCATATTACTTTGATACTTCCCACAAAACCTCAAACTGCATACGCATTAAATCAGCGTGTTCTTTACTATCAACAATAAAACCAAAAGCTTCACAAGCTGAGCTCAGGAAAATAGTTTTATTTTCATACACGATATAGCTCATGGTTGGGGCTGGTCGTTTAGACAAATACCGCCGACTAACCAATTTGTCATTTTCTGAAAAGATATGCTTTTTATTTTTGGCTGTCTCAGCTGGCCAGAGCGCTCTCACTGAAATCTTATTCCTTACTCTTCTAGTATTAAACCAAGTTAAAAACTCTTCCCCAAGCACTTCTAACATGTGTTCATAAGACCAAACAATATCTAAAGTTATTTCATCGTGCCACAAAATATCTTTTAACATTTGTTTCATCCCTTCCCCGCTTTCAAAAAAACGAATCTTAGGTTGAACCGAATCAATCTTGGCAATTAACTTCGGCAGTTCATTAACTAAAATTTCTTTTTGTTTATTTAGGGATTCTATTTTTTGCTCCAACAAATTTTCTAAATTTCTTGGATCTTGGACTGAGTAAATAGTTTTTCCACCAGTATCTCTTTCTAAAACTAAATCCAAATCTTTCAAACTTTTAATGTGGTCATAAATTGAAGTCCGCGCAATAGTGGTGCGGCTAGCCAAGGTACGAGCCGAAGCATCACCCTCCTCTAAGAGTGATAAATAGACTTTACGCACAGCTGGAGCCAAATCTAATCCGGCTAAAATTTTATCTAGATTATTCATAATTTGTCGATTGTCGACAACATATTAACATATTAACCTACCCTGCCTATACTAGCTCTAGTTGTTCAAAACAAATTGTTCTTTCACACTTAAATAAGGAGGTATTCAAAATGGATACAAAAAATAGATTCAAAAAAACTCAAGCGGTTGTTCCCACCACTATCGAGGAAGCTGGTATTGTTGTCAGAGAAATCGGTCAGTTACAATTTCAAATTAACGAGATTGAAGCTGAAGTCAAAAACCAAATTACTGAACTTCAAAATCAAGCTAAAAAAGCAGTGGTTGAGTTGATGAAAAACCAAGCTAATGCCGTGGCGGCTCTTCATGCCTTTGCTACTAAAAACAAATTGGCATTGGCTCCGACCACTAAAACCATTGCTTGTCAGGCTGGTACCTTTGGCTGGAGAACCAATACTCCGACTGTCGCTCTCACCTTACCGGAAACTAAAATAATTGAATTACTAATAGGCTGTAATCTAAAACAGTATATTAGAATCAAAGAATCTTTAGACAAGGAAAAAATGCTTAAAGAGCGTCCCGTCGTAGCTGGGGTAACTTACCAACAAAGAGAAGAATTTTTTGTTAAACCAAAAAGTATTCCTAAAAAGACAAAGACTGTGACTAGCACAGTCGATAAGTAACTAACGGTGCGACAAAGTCGCACCGTTTTTTTAATTAATTATTCTCGGTAGCAAAACCAGCTGCCAACCAAGCTGCCAATCCCCCTTCCACATTTACAATCTCAGCTTCTACTCCGAGAGATTTTAGTAAATCAGCGGCATACTGACTCCGCGCCCCAGAAAAGCAGTGCAAGTAAATTTTATCTTTCCCGACAAACTCATTTAATCTAAACTGCATTTCAGATAAAGGTATATTTTTTACCCCCTTGATACAGCAAGCTTCATGTTCAGCGGCAGAGCAAACATTTATCATTGCCACCTTAGAATTGTCTACTTCTGTGTCTACAATAGTTTTAAAATCTTTAACAGTTATTGTCTCAATTTGATTCATAAAATTAAATATTATTATTAATCTCTTGCTTAAGTTCTAAAAACTTAGAGAAACGATTAAAGAAATCTATTTTATCACTCGCCTCAGTCCCGGCTGACACCTTTTTATTTAAGGTAAACCACATAAAGGTTTCGGAAAAATCTTCTTCTGGACTAGTAGCGGCATAATCCGAGACAAATTCATCTTTATGATTTTCATAATAATTATCAACGGCGGAAAATACATCTTCTGAATCGGTTAAATCATCCGCGCGCTCTAGATCCTTAGCCGACCAAAATTCATCAACGTACTTTCTTAAAAATGAACTCGCGGATGGACAACCATGATTTTTAAAATAGGGTTCACAATTGGCAACCTTACTACTGGATAAACTTACACCTTCACCGTATGAAATAATATGCGCCAGCTCATGTATTACCAGCTCGGTATTTTCTATTGAAGAATAATCACTGACCCCGGCTTCGTTTACCGCAAACAACCACCGCTCATGCTTCGGCGGTAACGTTTGCACAAAGGCATCGTAATCGGAAGAGTCTTCAGAAAAAACCACTAACTCCTTAATTAATTCATCATATTCCTGAGGAAAGATTTTAAAAACTTCAGCAAAATATTTACGGTGGGCTCCGTCCGCGATTTCACTAACTTCTTCTGGACTTTTTATTTCATAGGAATACAACACGTCCACAAAACCCTCTAAATCTGCTTCATTAAAATAGTCTTGAGTTTCTGTGGAGTTTATTTGATTGCGCTCCAGTTGTAATAATTTAATTTGCTGCTGCAAATTAACAATTAACTCCATTAGTAGCTTCCGGTAGGTAGCCTCATCGAAAGTTGCCTGAGCCAATGAAGTTGCTGGCACTAATAAATACCCGACCAGAAAAAAAGAGACCAATATGTGACGATAATTCATTTAGGTATCTTACCGAATTTTCGTCAGCTAAACCACTCGAGCGGGAATATTTACAATAAACTTAGCCCCTTGGTTTTCAGCCGACTCAACCGAGATTGTACCGCCCAGCTGTTCAACTGATTGTTTTACAATATAGAGACCAAGGCCAGTTCCCTCGGTTTGATGAGCCTGGGCATTACTGGCGCGATAAAATTTGTTAAATAATTTACTTAACTCGGCTTCCGGAATCCCAATTCCATCATCCGCGACAATTATTTCTAAGCGATCGCCCTTTAGTTCATAAGTAAAAGTTAAAGTACCGGCGCTATTTATATATTTAACGGCGTTGGAGACCAAGTTACTAACAATAATGTGAAATAGTCGACTGTCAGCTTTAATGGTGAGTTGTGGCGGATTATCTAATCGATTTAAAACAATTTGTTTCTCAGTAATTTTTTCAGTAAATTCATCGACGATACTTGAAAAGAAATCAGTTAAATTAATATCTTCTTCGCTAGTAGCAAAGGTACCCATTTCCAACTTAGAAACACTCAAAAAATCATTGATGAGATTTATCATGCGCATGACATTGCGCTCGATTTTTATTAAATAGCGCTCTTGCTTTTCACTCTTGGTTTCTCCCAAATTTTTTTCTAATAACTCAACATTCCATCTAATAGCCGAAATCGGCGTTCGGAGTTGGTGGGTCGCCAGCGCGACAAATTCTGACTTCGCCGTATCAACTTGTTTTTGCTCGGTAACATCAACTAAAGAAATCAGACGTTCACCCTCATTCCGATATTTATAAACCGATAATAAAACCCAGACATCTTTCCCTAAAATAGTTTTCAGTTTCACCTCGATATCTTTTACTGTCATACCGGCCGCGATTTTACCAGTAAAGACCGATGCATCTTCTCCCGAAAACTCTTCAATTTGTTTTAAGAAATTTAAATTATTAATGGTGGCTGACTCCCCTTCAAGCAAATTAATCGCGGCTGGATTGCAGCCAATAATTTTCCCGTCGGTCTTGATAGTTAAGTAAGCAGCTGGACTCCGTTCGTAAAGCGCTGTAAAAGCATCATTTTGAGCAAAATCAGTCTGAGCAATAATCACACCTAATAATGAATCAAACTTACTCTGAATATAAAACAAGACAAACAAAGTGAGTGAAAGGATACCCAAGCCAGCCACCAACTCATTGACTCCCAACTTACCCAAACTATAAAAACCCGCCAAAGCTAAAGTGCATAGAATGAAAAAGAAGATGGTCAATCTTTCCAGGAAGCGAAAAACTCTCAAATGTCTTACCGACGGCATATAACTAATATTAACAAGCTAAATCCGATTAAGGTAGCCGTTTGCCTGTCCGAAACATAAAAACTCATGTATTATTTAAAGACTATGGATAAGAAAGTACTAATTATTGAGGATGAACCTGATATTAGAGAAGCTATTGCCGAAGCTATCGAGGAAGCCGGTTTCCAAGTGTCGACTGCAGAAAATGGTTTGGAAGGATTAAAAAAAGCCATCGCTGAGAAACCTGATTTAATTTTACTAGATGTCATTATGCCAGTCATGACTGGGCATGAGGCTCTGCAAAAGTTAAGGCAAGACCCTTGGGGGCGGTCAGCTAAAGTCGTCATGCTAACTTCTATGGATGATGTAAATAATATTGGTTCGGCTCATGAAGAGAAAATTACTGATTATTTAATTAAAGCTCATAGTAGCTTGGAAGAAATCGTAAACAAAGTTCGAATTTTAATTTATACTGAATAGTGATTCAGCCCTAACTAGTTTGCTATAAAAAGACCGATGAATTTAACATCGGTCTTTTTTAAAACTAGACTAACTATAATTTTCAATAAAGGCCCGTGCGGCTACAAACATTTGTTTAGTATCTTGATAATCAAGTCGGTCGGCGGCCGCGTCTAAGGTGTACCAACCCGCTTCTTTCACCTCTATAGTATCAACTTTAAATTCAGTCTCTTCAATTACTCCAATAAAAAACTCGACTGTCTTATCTATTTTTGTTTCATCAAACACAAAAGAATATTCTAATTTAAAGGTTGGTTCCTTTTCGACTTTAACTGGCACTAGATTGGTTTCTTCTTTCAATTCTCGCAGAGCGGTTTGGAGTGGAGACTCACCATCATCTGGATGACCTTTAGGGAAAACCCAATAGGAATTATTACCAATCTTACTAAATTGATGAATTAAAAAAACTTCCCATTCATCTCCAACCCTTCGGAGGGGAATAATTCCGTAAGACACATCTGTCTTGGTTTGCATCCATTTATTATATACCAAACCTAAGTATGTGGAATTGATCTAAAATCAATGAATATTTTCTGTGGGGTCAAGTTTCTAATTCGCATACGCTCATAAGAACTTCCTCCCCGGACTCGTCTATTTTTAATTCTGGGCCAAAGAATTAAAAATATGACTCCGTCTGACACAGGCGCACGAGAGAAAAACTATTTTCTCTCTAAACTAAAAAACAAATGACTTTGTCATTTGTTTTTTAGTTTACTCCTGTGTCCACGACTGGATTTGAACCAGCAAGGGATTGCTCCCACTACCACCTCAAGGTAGCGCGTCTACCAATTTCGCCACGTGGACATAACTTAAGGTCGCGTCATTATGCATGACTAGAAGTTTTAATTCAAGGTTGTTTTAATACAAAAAAGGCCGGCGCAAAGCGCCGGCCTTTTACTTCTTTAATTAATCCTTCTTTTCTTCTTCTACCTCTGGAGTAACTTCTGCGACAGTTTCGGTAGTTTCTACTTCTGCCACTACTTCTTCTTTCATGTCTTTGATTGCTGCTTCTTCAGCGGCTTTAGCAGCCTCCTCAGCAATTCTGTTTTCTTCAGCTTCTCGAGCAGCAGTTTCTGCTCCTGATTCAGTAGACATTGAGACTAGGCTCATTCGGCGCATTTGACGCTTAATCTCTCGATTTACCTTCTCTCGGATGTAGTAAAGCTTTGATCGGCGAACCTTAGCTCGTCTAACGATTTCAAGTTGGTCGATTAACGGTGAGTATAGTGGATAGATTTTTTCTACTCCAACTCCACTAGCTACTTTACGAACAGTAAAAGTTGCTCCTGGTTCATCTCCGTGCTTTCGCGCTAGTACCAAACCTTCAAAAATCTGGATACGAGTTTTTCCTTTATCTTGGATTTTTTGGTGAACACGAACAGTATCACCCGGTCGTAGACCAAGCGCCTTTCGTTCTTCCATGTTTACTGGTGATATGTTCACTCCTGTAATTGCTGCTTTCATAATAGATATAATCAATAAATTAAACGAATGAGCCGTTTAAACGTGCCACAATCTAACATAATATTCCCTACTCTGCAATGAGTTCGGCCGCCGCTTCAAACTCCAATGGTAACGGAGCGATAAAACGCTCTTTTGAGCCATTTGGCAAGGTGAGCTCTAATATATGAGCGTGTAAAGCTAATCGCTTCAATTCTAGATTGTTAGAGACCACAATCTTCTTATCAGCGTAGAGCGGATCCCCCACAATTGGTCTATCTATTGCTCTTAAGTGCGCTCGTAATTGGTGAGTCCGCCCCGTCTTTGGCATCAATTTAACGTAAGAGAAATTTTCATCTTTATATTCGCCCATACCAATTCTTTCAAAATCAGTAATCGCTTCTCGAAGCACTCCTTTAGCTCCTCGCTCGGCTGAGCGCCGACGATAATCTTTAGAGCTTCGACCTATTGGTCGATTAATTGTTCCCCAGCGGTCATTTAATCGACCATACACAAAGGCGCGGTATTCCTTAAAAACTAGACGGTCCTTAAATTGCTGTTTGAGGTGTTGATGAGCCGCCTGATTCTTCGCCAAGATTAAAACTCCCGAAGTCTCACGGTCTAAGCGATGTACTACTCCAGAGCGATCTAACTTCACACCTTTCGCCGAATAACCCGGTTCACCTACCCCTTTCGCCTCTGGCACCAAATTACAAAACCACTCCACCACTGTTTGGTTTTTTACATAGCCATCTTCATGTACTAACCAACCATAAGGTTTGTTAATTACCATCACGTCATTATCTTGATATATAACGACTGGCTCTTTATTAATATTAGACTCTAAACTCATATCCCAAGAGTATGTCTTTAAATTGCTGTTTGGTCAAAGTTTAAATTAGTGTAATAAAGAAAATTCATCAAAATATTTTTTTGCAGTTCGCCAATCTACCGCTACTGAATCAACCTTCGACATGAGCGACCCTTCATGTAAATACTCCACAAAAGCTTTTAAAGTATCTGGTAATCCCTGCGCCACTACTTCAACCGAACCGTCCGGCAAATTTTTTACATACCCGACCAAACCAAGTTCAGTGGCTGACTCCTGTACGTAAGTGCGATAAGCCACTCCTTGCACCTTTCCAAATATCTGACAACTCATTTCAACCATAGGTGCTTATTATACCTTGATTATTTATTTTTATACTGCTATAAATTCTCTAGCAGTACCTTTTTTAACGACATTTCGGGAGAAATACAAATGCCAATCCAAACACGTGGTCGCGCTCTAGGAACTCATGGACGTAATTTAAGTCCAAAAAAAGTTCAGCTTTTACCCCCTCCTATTACCAGGAAAGGACCTAGCAAACTTGCAAAAATTAGCCAACATTTTGTAAAACCAGAGCGAGTAGACCGCAAAAGACCAAAACGAATGAATTGTCATTAATACCTCAACCAACGTGGCCGGTTCTTATCAGAACCGGCCACTATTGTTTTTTTATGAAAATTAAGTAAGATAATGCCTACATTCAAAGATTATTCATGCGCGATTAGCTCAGTTGGTAGAGCAGCTCGTTTACACCGAGAAGGTCGGGAG